>CAKZNJ010000345.1 GCA_937129505.1 uncultured Anaerolineae bacterium
GAGCTTATAACCGTTTTCGATATCCAGACGGGAGTCATATAAGAAAATATCTTGGGTGCCAGTTCCAATATCTACCGCTAAAATTCTCATCGCTTCTCCTTTCAAGGAGTGACTATAGGATACACTATCACCTGCTCCATATCACGAAGACTCAGCCTCAAACACTCGATTTGACCCTTTGTCAGGTCATCTCCGATATCAATAAAAACCTGAGCTAGCCCTCAGCGAGTCAGGAATAGACCGAGAGAATAGAGCGAGAAATCAGATAGAATAGAGAACCTCTCTGAGCATAACGCAGGCACTGCTCGCTCTCGTCAGCCCTCTCCTGCTCCAGCAGATGTTCTAAGAGGATACAGGTATCAAGAGGATACACCAGCCCACCAGTCCCGTATCTGGTGTTGAAGCTCAACGGAGGTATATTGGTCGCGCAGTTCTCGCAAGCCGCCACGCCATGTCAAACTAAGAAACTTTTTCTTCTTCTGGTCTCGCCTGCTGAGTCTCTCTACAAACTCTTTCACTTCTTGTTGTAGTTCCGGTGGCAAGGCTTCGATCATCTCGATCAGGGACTCTCTTTGGGTTTCCAGATTTTTCGAACTTCCGATTGATGTCCTCGCTTTCGAAAAAAGCTCATCACTCCTGCCCGGCTTGCATTCGGGGATGCAACATCAATGATGATTATACTACGGCTGCTTTGCGGTCGATGTGTTTTGACACGATGGGTTCTGGGGCAGGGATGTTCAGCCCTTTCTCATTCTTGATGGCGATTTTCCCAAGACAGCTTAGCGCAATTCCGCCGACGAGTGATTCAGAAGAACTCCTCTTTTCAGGTATACTTGAGCAAAATCGTTTTAGACGAGGTTTTCGATGACAAAATTAGACGATGAACTGCATCGTTGGGAAGAAAACACCCTCCAGCCGACTTTAAAACGTTTTCCAGAGCGCAAAGCAGAATTTACCACCTCTTCTGGCATCCCTCTGCCTCGATTTCTTCTTCCTCCCTGTGATGATCCCACTTATCTGGAGAAGCTTGGTTTTCCCGGCGAAGCACCGTTTACACGGGGCATTCAACCAACGATGTATCGCGGCCGCCTTTGGACGATGCGCCAGTACGCCGGTTATGCCACCGCGGAAGAGTCGAATCGGCGTTATCGTTACTTGCTCGAGCAGGGACAGACCGGCCTATCGGTCGCCTTCGACCTGCCCACCCAAATCGGCTACGACGCCGATGACCCCATCGCCAGCGGAGAAGTAGGCAAGGTGGGGGTGTCAATTTCCTCCCTAGCGGATATGGAAACCTTGTTTCGACAGATCCCTCTGGACAAGGTCTCAACCAGCATGACGATCAATGCGCCGGCTGCCATCTTGCTGGCAATGTATATTGCTGTAGCTAAAAAACAGGGGGTAGAAATTCGCTCCTTGCGCGGCACCATTCAAAATGACATCTTGAAAGAGTATGTGGCACGGGGGACGTATATCTTCCCTCCCAAACCCTCCATGCGCCTGATCACCGATATTTTCCGCTTTTGTCATCAGGAGGTACCTCACTGGAACACCATCAGCATATCCGGGTATCACATTCGTGAAGCCGGCTCGACCGCCGTGCAGGAAGTCGCCTTCACCCTCGCCCACGCCATCGCTTATATTGAATCGGCAATTCAAGCCGGTTTGAACGTAGATGAGTTTGCCGACCAAATCTCCTTCTTTTTCAACGCCCACAACAATTTTCTCGAAGAGATCGCCAAATTTCGCGCCGCCCGCCGCCTGTATGCCAAAATCATGCGCCAACGTTTTAAAGCTCAAAATCCCCGCTCGTGGATGCTGCGTTTTCATGCCCAAACCGGCGGTTCGACTTTGACGGCACAACAGCCGGAAAACAATATTGTGCGCACGACCATTCAAGCGCTGGCAGCAGTCTTGGGCGGCACTCAATCCCTGCATACCAACAGCATGGACGAGGCGCTCTGGTTACCCACCGAGTCTTCTGTGCGCATCGCCCTGCGCACCCAACAGATCATCGCTTATGAGTCGGGGGTTGCCGATACCATTGACCCACTGGCAGGTTCCTATTTTATTGAATATCTCACCGATGAGATCGAACAACGCGCTCAAGCTTACCTTGACCGCATTGACGCCATGGGCGGCGCCTTAGCTGCCATCGAACAGGGATTTATTCAGAACGAAATCCAAAACGCCGCCTATGAAGCACAAATGGCGATCGAACGCGGTGAGCAGATCGTCGTTGGCGTTAACCGCTTCCAGATCGACGAAAAGATTGAACTCGAGCGCCTGAAGGTTGATCCAGCGATTGAAACCGCTCAGCGGCAGCGATTAGCCAATTTACGAGCCAAGCGCGACAATGAGCGCGTCCAGCAATTGCTCGCCCATTTGGAAAAGGTGGCGCGCGAGGAAGGCGCTCTCATGCCAATCTTCATCGAATGCGTCGAAAATGAGGTCACCCTCGGCGAGATCTGCAATACCCTGCGTCGCATCTGGGGAGAATACCAACCACCACTGTTCTAGGAGAAGCTCATGCCCACTATTCGCAAAGTTAACCACCTTGCCCTGGTTGTCTCGGATATGGAAGCTGCGCTCTCCTTTTGGAGAGATGCGTTGGGGATTCCGCTAGCTGAAGTGCGGGATGTACCAGCCGAGGCAGCGCAGGTCGCCTTCTTGCCCGTCGCCGATTCGGAAATCGAGTTGGTGCTCCCCACCAGCGAAGAGAGCGGCTTAGCCAAATATCTCGCCAAACGGGGACCCGGCATGCACCATTTGTGTCTGGAGGTTGACGATCTGGCAGGATTTTTGCAACAGCTTAAAGCCAACGGTATCCGCCTGATCAACGAAGAGCCCCGCATCGGTGCCGACGGGAAGAAATACGCTTTTATTCATCCCGAAAGCACCCATGGGGTGCTGGTTGAGCTTTATGAAATACCTCCCCTGCCCGAAAACGACGGTCATGCTAAAAGCTGAGCGTTTTATGTATTTCCTTTCCGCTGTTCTCGCAATTGTGGGGGGAGTAATGTATCATCACTTTGTCAAGCGTATCCCAGCGACCATTCACCCCATTGTATCCATCGTGGGCATCTACCTTGGCGTGCTTTTGGTGAGCGGCCTGCTGTTAGGCTTGGTCCCGCCGGCAGAGGGCTATCGCTATCACTTCAAGCAGCTCAGTTGGGTGCAACTTGCCGTGGCAATTTCAGTTTTTCTGATAGAGTTAGGCTTTGTCCTCATGTACCGCGCTGGCTGGAACCTGAGCAGTGGCAATTTGGTCACCGGTGTCTTTATCAACCTCCTTCTTTTAGCATTGGGCGTCGGCTTGTTGCGGGAAAAACTAAGCGTTGTCAACGCCATTGGCATTGCGCTTTCGATTATCGGTGTGGCGATGATTGGTTATCGACCTTAGGTAAGTCAATTTCACTTGGCTTGAAAACCAGCAACCTCAATGTTAATGGTTAGCCTGCACACTCTCTATATCGTGCTCTTGTTTATCTCTACGGCCATTACCCTGCTGCTTTCTGTGATCGTCTGGCAGCGGAGGGCTTCCTTAGGTAGGATGGGGAGATATTTTCCGATCTTTGCTGATTTACAACTTCGGCTATGCCATGGAGCTGATCCAAGACGATCTCGTCAAGATGATGTTCTGGGTACGGGTTCAAAATTTGGGCATCCACCTGATCGGGCCGAGCTGGCTGCTCTTTGTACTCTCGTTAAGCGGCAACGAGCGCTGGATCAAGCCTAACCGTGTTGCTATTCTCTACGCCATGGCGTTTCCCTTCCTAATCACTTCACAGACCCTGGGCGGGGCTAATCTCTTCCATACCAATCCCAGGGTGAATTTTAGCGGCGGTTTCCCAACCTTTGATTACGACCGCACGTGGCTCAATTACCTCGCTCTGGCTTATTATTCGCTGTGCATTTTTTCGAGCATCGTCCTCTTCACCCAAATGTTTTTCCGTTTTCCCCATTCATTTCGCTCTCAAATCGCCATTTTTGGGGTCGCCTCGCTTCTCCCTTGGATTGGCGGTAGTCTTTACATCTTTGAAATCACTCCCGCTAACATCGACACAACCCCCCTGACCCTGACCCTAAGTTTACTCATTTTCTTGGTGGGTTTTTACCATTTTGGGATGCTGGATGTCCTACCCCTCGCGCGCGATATCATCTTTGAAGGGATGAGCGAAGCCGCGTTGGTGCTGGATCACCAGAATCGCATCTTGGATTTCAACACCCGCTTAGGGAGGATTTTTAAGGAAATCAAACTGAGCGACGTCGGCACCTCAGCCAAAGAGTTATTCAAAGAATATCCTGCCTTGGTGCGTTTTATGGACGACGAGGTGGGCGAGAAGATGGAGTTTTCGATCACTACCGAGAATAAAGAGTCCTTCTACGAGGCAAAACGATCGAATCTCTTTCGGGTTGGCCATGCTAACGCCATCGGCAAAGCAATTATCTTACACGATATCACCCCGCTCAAAGAGCTGATGAAAAAGTTAGAGGTGCTAGCCACCATCGACAGCTTGACCCAGATTTACAACCGCTATTCATTTCAGGAACTGGCGGAGGCCGAAATCTATCGGGTGGAACGCTATGGAGGGGAGTTGTCGCTGATCATCCTCGACCTCGATCATTTCAAACTGATCAACGATCAGTATGGGCACCCAGCCGGTGACGCAACCTTGGTGCACGTCGCACAGCTCTGTCGGCGCCTGAGCAGACAATCCGATCTCATCGCTCGCTTGGGGGGAGAAGAGTTCGCCATCCTCTTGCCCGAAACATCGCTTCTGGATGCCATCTGTGCCGCAGAAAAGCTGCGTGCTGCCCTTGAGCAGACACCGGTTGAGTATGAAGGGCAAAGGTTTTCGGTGACGGCTAGCTTCGGCGTTAGCAGTTGGAAACCTCCTGAACGGAGCACCTTTTTGGATTTGCTAAAAGCAGCCGATCGCGCCCTGTATGTGGCAAAACAAGACGGACGAAACCAAGTGTGGGCTAAATAACCTGCCATCCCAGAAAATAGGAGAAGGGAGATGAACCAAGCTCTTGTTGGCCAAACTAGCAAGCGACTCTTCCCCGTTTATGGGTGGATTGGACTGGCTATCACGCTGCTCTTTTGGGGTTTGAACTGGAGTTTAAGCGGCCTGCGCACCCATTACCTCTTCTTTGGGCTTTGGCTGGGCTTTTGTCTCACGCTTGACGCGCTGACCTACCGCCTGCGGGGCAGTTCGATGATTCACCGCAGTTGGCAGCGATTTGCTCTGCTCTTTCTGCTTTCTGCCCCCGTCTGGTGGTTATTTGAGCTGTTCAACGAACGCCTGCAAAATTGGCATTACCTCGGCACAGAGACATTTACTTCCTTCGTTTTTCGCTTGTGGGCAACGCTCAATTTCTCTACCGTTATCCCGGCAGTGTTCTGCGCAGCCGAACTGGCAGCCGGCTTTCGCTGGATTCAACGCTTGGGGCGCGGTCCTGTCATCCGTCCTGCCCCCCTGACTACAACGCTTTTTTTCGGCGCTGGCTGGATCATGTTGGCTTTACTGCTGCTCTTTCCCCGCTGGTTCTTCCCCTTTGTCTGGATATCCGTTTATTTCATCTTAGAGCCCATCAATATCTGGCTGGGGAACCGCAATCTTGCGCAATGGACGGCAAAAGGCGATTGGCGTCCGGTGGTCTCGCTGTGGGTGGGCGTGTTGATCTGCGGCTTTTTCTGGGAACTCTGGAATTACTATTCTTATCCTAAGTGGATTTACACCATCGCCTACGCCGACTGGTTGCGCATCTTCGAAATGCCCCTTTTGGGCTACGGCGGTTACCTGCCTTTCTCGCTTGAACTATACGCCATGACCCATCTCACAGCGGGACTGCTGGGCAAGAAAGAAGCTCACTTCGTCGCCATTGAACCACCCGAAGGGGAGCATAGTGAATAGTTGCTGGCGGCGAAGCTGCTGGGTATCTTTGGTTAGCGGGCAATTGATCTCGCCCCCTGAGCGGCTTTAAAGCGCTTAGGGCGCCTACCTTTTTCCTGCTGGGGGGAATTGGCAGCGCTCGGGCGCTAATCCACAAGCGGCGTAATGACACTGAGCAGGATGGCAGCCAAAAACTGCAGTAAAAAGAGGGCTGCCAGCAGATAAGCGAGCGGAGTCAGCCAAGCAGTGTCGGATTGGCGCGGCAGGGGCTGTCCTTCGGCAAGCAGGCGCAACGCCCGCGCCGTCTGTTTGGCAAGGGCACCGGCGGACTGGGTGCTGCTCCCCACCCAATACCAAGCCGTTTGCGGGCTGGGGAGGACAATGCGTTGTCCCTCAAAGGTTTTGGTAACCGCCAGTCCATCCGCTGAGGCGGACTCAAGCACACTTGCCGAGATGACCAGCGCTTTTGCCCCTCTCAGCTGCTCAAGCGTAGGCTGTCCGTCCCCTCCTAGCCAGATGAGGGGCAAGTGAGGAGCTTCCCTTTGCAAGGCAGCTTTTAGCTCTTGCGCCTGGCGGCTGTCCTTCTCCACCCAAATTGCCACGGTGAAGTCTGCCTGACGAGCGGCGAGGGAAGCCGCCGCTAAGCGCTGATCGCGCCGCAAGGTGAGCAAGTGGTAGAGGAGCACAGCCAAAAAGATGAGCGTCAGTCGTAAACGCAGCAGGCTATCCAGTGCCACGTTCTCGGAGGGCATGCCCAACAGCGAACGAATAATTTCGAAGAAAAAGCTCCCCGTCGCAAACATCGTCCCCACCACCCCGACAAAAATCCAGCCATAGAGCATCGCCCGGCGCACCAATGAGCGCCGTCCGTGATCTCCTTCTTCCCCCTCGCCAGCGGCTTCCTCTTGGAGAGGCTTCCAATAATACCACCAGAGCGGCAGAGCAATCAGCAGGGTGGCGAGGGAGGCACTCAATTCGTTGCGACCGATTTCGTTGAAGTAGGAGCTCGAACCAAAGATCAGGTTGAGCAAGAAACCGAGCAAACGGCTGCTGCCTAAAATCCCCGCCAATAGGGCAGCACTGCTGACCACGGTAGCATGAAAGCGCCATAAGGCGCTGCGCAAGGGGGGCGGCTCGCGCCCCTGCACCGCTTCTTGACGCTGCCTGCCGTAAAATGCCCAGACCACGCCGGCGGGGATGAGCACAGCAACGGCAGGACGCACGAGCTGGAGGAACTTAGCCATCCCCATGCCTTCACCCAACCCCAAGCGCAAAAGGATCTCGGCAATCTTGCCAAGCTGGTAGAGGGTGACGAACAGGCTGAGCCACGTCAGGACAAAGAGAAAGCCGAGGCGCATCCAGGAGAACATCTCAGATCGTTCGGTCAGCGACTGAGCGATCAGGCGCTGGGTATAGACCCAGAGGGGAACGCCGACCACCAGCAGGGCAAGCCCGTTGGCAAGCCACGACGCCATAGGCACGCCAAACGATTGCGGCGAGAGGAGCAGATAGGCAAGCAGTTGCCGCACGCCAAAGACGGTCAGGGCTAAGGAGTAAGCTAACCAAACATGGCGATACAAGCGTCGGGCATCAGCGTAGTTTTCCGTGAGCAGGTCTCGCTCCTCTTCGGCAAGCTCCTCACAGATTTCCCCCGTCCAGTTCTGGCGGTTGCGCCGGTAGAAGTAGGCGGCGAGGGTCAAGTTTACGATCACGGCAATTAGGTTGTCGGCGGGGGTTTGACCACTGCCCAGCAAGGCGTTGCTGCCCTCCAAACCAAAAGCTTGGGTGAGGGTGCGGCTGGCGAACGCCAAAGCGTTTTGCGCAGCGGGCAAAAGAGTCGCCGCTAAGGCGAGATAGAAGAACACCGCGCGGATGCGGGAGACGGCTTCCTCAGCGTTTTGAGCAGCAGTGCGTTGGACGTACCTCCAGTGCAGGAGAAAGACCGGCAACCCCACCAAGATAAACGCCAGCGGCGCGGCTAAACGGTCGGCTGTGGCGCTGAGCATCTGCGGCGAGACAGCCGTGCGCATTAAGCCGATTATCCCCATATAACGATCAACAGGCTGACAAAGGCAACGGCATAAAAATATAGACGGCGGATGATCTGCATGGACGGACTCCTTAATCCTGCCCTTCAGGGACGGGTAAAGGGGTGACGGGCTCCAAGGGCGGGTTGTACCAATCCCAATTCCAGTAGGGGTAAGGCATGTTCTCCAATTTCCAATTGCCCCGCTGATCGCGGCGCAAAGTAGCCAGCGCCGTCTCGGTGAAGGAATTGCCCAAGGGGTCATTGGCGTTGCGAATGAGCAAAAGCTCCACGGTCGCCGTGTCTTGCTCCACCGTTACCTTCGCTACTTCCAAGCTCACCGAGCGAGGGTCGAGCAGGCGGGTGGTAAAGGCTTGGCGGAACTGCGTTTCAGCGGGTTTGAACTCGCCCTCTTTGAGGTAGCTGTACGCCTTTGAGTAATCTGCCTTGAGCAGGGCAATGACATAATTACGCATTACCCCTTCGGGCGAGGTTTCTTCGCCGTAGTCCAACGATTGCTGGCGGCTGAAATAAACCACCAGCGACAGGATCACCAAAACCAAAATGCCAACCAAAATTGCGGCTAAAAAACGGTCTTGTTTCATCATAAGCTCCGAATTATCTTTATCCTAAGTGCCGAGGGTCGCTCTTGTTAATTATAACCCCGTCAGGGTAGGGGCGCTTTGTGGTCAGGCTATACCTATGTCGGTATAGAACGCAGCCTGTACCCTCACCCCCAGCCCACGAACGGGAGAGGGGGGCAAGCCCCCTTCCCCCTATGGGGGAAGGGTAGGGGATGAGGGAATAACATAACTTCCGCTCAGCTACCGAGCGGGCAAGCTTGGATTGGATCTTGCCTTGCTCCAACAGACCCGCCTAATTATGTCATGAGTAACGCAGTCAGACATCTTGCGGAATGACGCAGGGCAACGAGGACATCCCTGTCTACAGGAGAAGAACTGACCTCCTCCAGCCATCCCTTTGAGAAAGTCCTCGCAAGAGGAATCGGTGGGCTGAAGGCGGTTTATCGATTAAAATAATGCCTATTCTCGATCTTCCCGAAAAGGACAAACCGTATGAACTCTGGCGAAAAAGTGATCCTCGTTCTCTCCGACGCCCTGCGCTTCGATACCGCTGTGCAAGGTATGGGCTTCCTCGGTCATTTGGTCGAAAACCAAAAGGCGAGCCTGTATAAAATTCACGGCGAATTGCCCAGCATGTCCCGCCCGATGTACGAGACCATTCACACCGGCTTGCCCACGATCGAACATGGTATTGTCTCCAACTATGTCGTGCGCCTTTCGCAAAAGCCAAACATTTTCCAAGTGGCGCGCCAAGCCGGCAGAGTCACGGCTGCAGCCGCCTACTACTGGATCTCAGAGCTATATCAACGCGTCCCTTACGACCCGATCAATGATCGTGAAGTCGATGACCCCGATGCCACCATCCAACATGGGCGCTTTTATACGCGCGATGAATATCCCGATGAGGAGCTTTTCCTGAGTGCAGCAACGCTGGTGCGCAAATTCCACCCCGATTATCTGCTCGTCCACCCGATGGGGATGG
>CAKZNJ010000346.1 GCA_937129505.1 uncultured Anaerolineae bacterium
TAAGGGAGAGGGGAAAGGGGTGAGGGAAAATCCGCTCAGGATTTATTTGGGATAGTATAGCTCCAGTTGACCCTGATCGTTGTAGATGTAGGCATAGTAGGGGATATCCTTGCGGTCACCGCGCTCAGTGAACATCAAGGGTCCGGTAATGCCCTGAACATCCGTCATGGTGCGCATGATCTGGGCAACCGCATCGGGGTCGGTCGAACCGGCTTTCTGGATAGCCGCAACGAGAGCGTTTAACGCATCGGCTGCATAAACCGCCCAGATGGAGCCGGGCATTTCGTTGAATTTCGCCTTATAGGCATCCATGAACTCAATCGAGGCGGGGTAGGTCAGGAACTGGGGCATGGGCTCATTCAGGTGAATGGAGCCTTTGATCACATCCACGCCGGCGATCTTCTCAAATTCGGGGGTTGGCACGGAGTTGTTCCCGACGAAGAGTCCCGTGTAACCAGCTTGGCGGGCTTGCTTCAGCAGCAGAGCGGCTTCAGGATAGTAGGCGGTGAAGAACCAGACATCGGGGTTGATTTCCTTGATCTGGCTGACAACGGCGGAGTAGTCGCTTTCGCCCGGCGTGATGGCATCATAATAGACCAATTCGGCCTGCCCGGCATCTAGGTAGGGTTGGAGGAATTTCTTGGCATCTTCGGCAACGCCGCGGCCGTAGTCTTGATTGTCATGCATGATGGCAATGCGTTTCGCACCCAGCACTTCTACGGCGAACTTGGCAAAGAATTCGGACTGCGTATCATCCCGTCCGGCAGTGCGGAAGAAGTAGGGGCGCTGTTTTTCCATGGTCAGGCGCACTGCGGTGCAGCCGTAACCTACCGAGACAACCTTGTTGGCATCATACAGGTCTGCCGCAGGGGCGGTAACCGAAGAACCATAGGAAGCAATGACTTCCTTCAAGCCTTGCGAGATCAGTTTTTGGGCTGCCAAGGCGCTGTCCTTGGGGTTGGACGCATCGTCGGCAACGACGATCTCGATCTGTTTGCCTAAAACGCCGCCCTTCTTGTTGATCAGCTCCTGAGCAACCTCAACCGATTGCTTTGCCCATTGACCTTCGGCAGCGAAATCACCGGTCAGCGGCGCTTGTAAGCCGATCTGGATGGTCTGTGGCTCGGCCGGCTTTGGTTGGCAGGCAGCCGAAACCAATACAAGGGTCAGGACTAGGACAAACAAAATGCTGGAAATTCTCTTCATATCTTTCTACTCCTTTTGAATGTTAGGGATAAAGATTGTTCCTCATGCTGCGTGAGATAATTAACGCAGGATGAAGCCATGCCGCAGGGGGTCGTGAGGGTTGATCAACCATTCGCACAAACCGGCGATGGAAGCGCTCCCAGAGACCTCAGGGATGACCGCTGGATAAGGACCGTACTGCACCTCCTCAACTACCTTGCCGGTAAATGTGGTGCCGATGATGCTTTCGATGGTGATCGGCTGGCCGACGGCAATTTCTTTTTTGGCGTAGTGGAGCGCCAACCTGGCGCTGACACCGGTGCCGGTGGGTGAACGATCCACCTCACCTTCGGCGAAGATGCAGACATTTCGGCTGTGATGTCCCGCCTGAAGGGCTTTGCCGACGAAGATCGTCCCGTAAAGGAAGCTCAGGTCTTCTTCAAAGGGGTGTTTGATCGGCACTGCTTCCATGACGGCGTGCTTAATGCGCATCCCGACATCAATCAGGGTGCGGAAGTCCTTTGCTTCTAAGCCCACTCCCACTTCTTCCGCTTGAACAAAGGCGTAAAAAGCGCCGCCAAAGGCAATATCGAAGCGCACCTGCCCTAAGCCGGGAACTTGCACGGTTTGATCGCTGAGATAGACAAACGAAGGGACGTTATGGAAGGCAACCTCTGTGACCCGTCCCCCTTGTCGCTTGGCATAGGCTGTGATCAAGCCGGCCGGCGAGTCGATTTTGACCACCGCTTGCTCACCTGCTTTTTCAAGCAAGCCGCAATCCAGCAACACCCCGGTCATGCCGATAATGCCATGGCCGCACATTGTGCTGTAGCCTTCGTTGTGCATAAAAATTACCCCCACATCGCTCTCGGCGGAGACCGCTTCGGTAAGCAAGGCGCCGTACATGTCGGCATGGCCGCGCGGCTCCCACATCAAAGCCGTGCGCAGGTGATCGAGATTTTCCTTGATGTAACGGCGTTTTTCGAGGATTGTGCCTTTGGGCAGGGGAGGGAACCCTTCCACGATGACTCGCAGGGGTTCGCCGGCAGTGTGCGCATCAATTGTCTTAATGCGGATCCAATCTTCAGGGGGATTCCATGTCAACTTCATCGAGGCATGCTCTCCTAGGTTGGGCTAAGGAAATTAAACGAGACGGTCGACGGTCAACGCATCAACCCTGCCCCCTTGACAGTGTAGCAACACGAAATTGAAAGGTATCATAAAAGACGAACTCAACCACGATCAGATAGAATGGGTGGTAAATTGGCTCTACGCTCGCTTATCAGAAAAAGCAACCCTCCTTTCCGTGTCTTTCCATACGCCTTTTTGGATATCGTTTTTTTCAGAGATACCACTAAGCAGCTTACGATATCGCCCTGATTGTTGCCCCTACCAATCGAGTGTCCGTGCTTATTTTCACATACTTAAAAGCCCTTGTCAATGAAAGATGTCATGCCTTTGATAACGATAATTAGCATATTTTAACATCAGAATCGTCCCCGGCGCTGTGGTTCAGGACGTGAAGTTAACTCTTCGGGGCGCGCTTTAGCCACCCGCACAACGGCAGCTTTGTATTCGGGGATTTTGGCTTGCGGATCTAGTTGATCATGGGTGAGCAGGTTGGCCGCCGCCTCGTGGAAATGAAAGGGGATGAACACCACGCCGGGGTTGGTCTTCTCGGTGACCTGAGCGCGCAGGACGATTGAAGCCCGCCGCGAGGTTACGCGCACGGCATCGCCGTTCTCGATTCCAAGTTGGATGGCATCCTGCGGGTGAATCTCCATCAAGGGTGCCGGATAGAGATCGTCCATCCACGAATGACGGGTCATCGTCCCCCCATGCCAGTGCTCCAACACCCGCCCGGTGCTCAAGACGAAGGGATATTCGTCATCCGGCATTTCGGCGTTGGGCACATAGTCAAGCGGATGGAACTTGCCCCGGCCGCGGGGGAAGGTTTCGGCGAACAAATAAGGCGTGCCGGGATGGGTCTCATCCCAAACCGGCGTTTGCAACCCCCCCTCTTTCTCCAAGCGGTCATAAGTGATGCCGCCGTATTCGGGGACACCGCGCCGAATTTCCTCCATGATCTCGCCGGGATGGGCATAATCCCAGTAGGCGCTCTGCGGACGCCCCAGTTTGCGTTCGAGGCGCTTTGCCAGATCACAGAGGATTTGCCAGTCAGCTCGCGCCTCGCCGCGCGGGGGAATCGCCTGATGCACCCGCTGGACGCGGCGATCGGTGTTGGTAAACGTGCCATCTTTCTCCGCCCACGAAACGGCCGGCAGAAAGACATCTGCAAAAGCTCCCGACTCATTGATAAACAAATCTTGCGCCACCAGAAACTCCAACCCGATGATCTTTTTGCGCGTGTGGTTGAGGTCTGGCTCCGACATCATGGGGTTTTCTCCCATAATATACAAGGCTCGCACTCCATTCGGTCCGACAGCGCTGAGGATCTCGGTTGTAGTTAAACCCAAACGGCGGCTCAATCCCCCGCTCTCCACATTCCACAGCTTTTCCCAGCGGCGAGCGTTCTCTTCGTTGTCGACACGCTGATAGCCGGGGTAGTGCCAAGGCATGGCGCCCATGTCAGAAGCGCCCTGAACGTTGTTCTGCCCGCGCAAGGGATTTAAGCCCGTACCGCGCCGCCCGATGTGACCGGTGAGCAACGCCAAGTTGACCAAACTTAAGGCATTCGCGGTGCCATGGGTCGACTCGGGGATGCCCAACGCCCAATAAATAGCTGCGTTGCGCGCCGTAGCGTACATCCGTGCCGCTTCGACGATCAGATGGCGCGACACGCCGCTGATCTCCTCGGCAACTTCGGGAGTAAATTTTTCCATCGAAGCAGCAAAGGCCTCAAAGTTCTCGGTGCGCTGTTCGATAAACTGGCGATTGTACAAGCCCTCTTTCAGGATGACATGCGCCATCGCCGAGAACACGGGCACATCGGTGCCGGGTTTGAGCGGCAGGTAGAGGGTGGCGTAATCCACCATTTCAATGCGCCGCGGATCCACGACGATCAGCTTTGCCCCATATTTGCGCACCGCCGCTTTCATTTGCAAGGCGATAATGGGGTGATTTTCGGTGGGGTTTGAACCGGTGAGGATGAAGACATCGTTATCGATCACTTCCGCGGCAGCGTTGCTCATGGCAGAGGAGCCAATTGCCATCTGTAGGGCAACCACGCTCGCGGCGTGGCACAGCCGGGTGCAGTGATCGACATTGTTGGTGCGGAACAGGGCGCGATAGATTTTTTGCAGCAAATAATTATCCTCATTGGTCGCTTTGGCACAGCAATAGACCGCCAGCGCATCCGAGCCATGCTCGCGATAAATCTTCACCAAGCGCTCCGCCACGAGATCAAGCGCCTCGTCCCACGAAACCGCCTGCCATTCTTCCAAGTCAAAAGCCTGAGTGCGCTCGCCCGGCTTCTGCGGCTTTTTGCGGATCAAAGGCGTGGTCACCCGCCGGGGATGGTAGAGAAAGTCCGCTCCAAAGCGCCCCTTGACGCACAAATTGCCCTGATTGACCACCGAGTCAAAGGGAGCTGAGACGTGGTAAATAAAATCATCTTTGACGTGCAACTCCAGATTGCAGCCAACACCACAGAACGGGCAGACGGTAGGGACAATTCGATCAGGGGTGAGCATCAAGATCCCTCCTTCCTAGGTGTGCTCGGCGCGACGTCGGCGGCCGCTGCGTTCCGAACGGGTCATTTGCAGGATGTCGTCAATGCGGTAACCAATTTCCAACAAATGCTGGCGCTTGAACTTCAATGCGCCCGTTGGACAAACCCCGATACATTGACCGCAAAAAACACAGGTCGATTCGGGCATCGGGACTTCGTAAAATGTGCTAATTTGGGTTTCGTAGCCGCGCCCCTTGAAGTTAATGGCATAGGTGTACTGGGCATCTTCGGCGCAGACTTGCACACAGCGCCAGCACAGCACGCATTTGGCATAATCTCGAATGTACATGGGGTTGTCGTCAATCAGGGGAGGGTGTCGCGGTTCTGCGTCGGGGAAGCGCGAGCGGTCAGCTCCATAAGCAACCGCCATGGCTTCAATCTCCGGCGCTTCAGACAAATCCACGGTAGCGTAGAGCAGCTCGAGGATGGTGCGCCGCGCCCGCAAGACACGCTCGCTTTGCGTGTTGACTTCCATGTTCTCTTGGACGACAGAGGTGCAAGCCGGTACGAGCACCCGCGCCCCTTTAACCTCTACCACACAAATGCGGCACAAGGCGTTGGCGGTGCAGTAGTCGTGATAGCAGATGGCTGGGATTTCTATGCCGATTTGCCGAGCGGCTTTCAGGATGGTTGTGCCGGCGGGTGCTTGTGTTGGGATGTCATCAATGGTCAGGTGAACCAAATCTTGTGTCATAGCGGGCTCCTAGAGAGGGGCGGTATCGGTAAAATTGGGCAAGAAGGGCAGGGAAGACCCACAGCTCAAGTCGGCGATTGCGAACGGTGTCCTCATCGGCTCAGTGAAACAAGTGAGGCCAATGGTTCATGGCGCTCAGGATGGCAGAGGCGGCCGTCTGCCCTAGACCACAGATCGAAGAATCCGCCATCGTCCAACCGACATCCTGCAAGCGTTCCCAATCGCCCGGCAGGGGTTTGCCATGCAGGATGCGCTCGAGGATCTCCAATTGGCGCTGGGTGCCGATCTGACAAGGGTAACACTTGCCACAGGACTCTTCGGCGAAAAAGCGCGCTAGGCGATAAAGGGGATCGCGCAGGTCACGACTGGCATCGAAGACGGTAATCACCCCTGCGCCAAGAGGGATGCCGACATCTCGCAACCCCTCAAAACTGAGAGGGGTATCCAGATGGTCGGGGGTAGCAAAAGCGCCTGCCGCTCCACCGATCAAGGCAGCTTGGAAGGGGTGTTCATCACGCATCCCCATGCCCAAATCGTCAATCAGATGGCGCAGCGGCACCCCCAGCGGCACCTCGTACAAGCCGGGGCGCTTTACATCGCCAGACAGGCAGAACAATTTTGGGCCCGGCGATTGGGCTGTGCCCCAGCGGCGGTACGTTTCTGCGCCTATCCGCAGGATGAGCGGGATATTGGCAAACGTTTCAACGTTGTTGATCACCGTCGGCTTGCTGAACAAACCATGGGTGGTCGGAAAGGGCGGTTTCAGGCGGGGAAAACCACGCTTGCCCTCGATGGACTCAAACAGGGCGGTCTCCTCGCCGCAAATGTAAGCCCCCGCACCACGGCGGATCTCGACCGTGAACGAAAAATCACTGCCCAAAATGCGCTCGCCAAGCAAGCCAGCACCCTTCGCTTCTTCTACGGCTTGGGTCATCACGCGATAGGGCAGCATGTATTCGCCGCGAATGTAGAGATACCCCTTTTCTGCGCCGATGGCATAGGCGGCGATGAGCATCCCCTCCAAAATAGCATGGGGATTATCTTCCATCAAAACGCGGTCTTTGAATGCCCCCGGTTCGGCTTCGTCGGCATTGCAGACGACGTATTTCGGCTTGCCTTCCGCTTTGGCAGCGCTTTCCCATTTGATGCCGGTGGGAAAAGCTGCTCCGCCGCGCCCGACCAAACCCGACTGCTTAACTTCTGCGATGATCGCTGCAGGAGGGCGCTGCAAGGCTTGCTCCAAGGCGCGATACCCCTCGTGCTGCCGGTATTCGTCCAAGCGCACCGTGGTGTGACGGCCGCATAAGGCGGTCAACAGGCGCACATCTCCATCCACGTAGGTGAGCGGTCGGGTAGCTGTCGCCGCCACCAGCTCCTGCCACGTCTGGGCAGGAGAGGCTTTCGCCGGCAGGCTCTGCACCAACACCGCCGGGGCGTGATCGCACAGGCCGAGACAAGGCGATTTCTCAACTTTTACCGAGGCAGGTTCCCCGGCAACAGGTTGCGTTGTCTGAAAGACGATCTGTTTGAAGACGGTATCTGCGCCGGCTAAGGCGCAGGCGGGGTCGTTGCAAATGTGCAAGTGGACTTCCCCAACTGGCTCACGGTGAAAGAGGGTGTAGAATTCGACCACCCCAAACACTTCTGCCAGCGGCACCCCCAAGGCGCGCCCAATCTGAGCGGCTACTTGGTCGGAAATGTAGCCAAATTGCTCTTGGGCAGCGTGTAAGGCAGGCAGAAGCGCTGTGCGACCTTCGGGGGCGAGGGTTTTAAGGATGTTTTCAAACGAGGGGGATGAGGGTTGGCTCATGATTGGATTGCATGCGAACGAAAGTAAAGCCCAAAAGACAACATGTTGTATCGGAATTATAGCAATAATTGCCCCCAAAGAAAGGGTGATTTTTCTTATCGGATGTCCCCCCCTTTCCGAGGGCTGGTCAGCCAGAGGAGATCATCCTGCATAGCCGCTAGGTGATCGAGAATTGGGGGGTCGAAGGCATTTTGCCAAATCTTTAGCGGTCGCCGGCGCAAATTTTTTAGAAATAGCGGTCGTAGTGCCAGCGCAGGGGATTGTTGATAATGTAATTGCGGATGCGATTCAAGGCGCGTTCATTGCGGATAATGTGGTCATAGAAACGCGCCTGCCAACCGAATTCGGGGTGCCCATTTTGATTGCACCACCGCGATACGGCCGATTTGTAGGACCGGATGATGGCGCCCAATGAACCGGCGCGCGGCGAGATGCGCGCCATGGGATTGGGCACGATAGGGGAATCGTTTGCGGCGGTAGGGACGTTGCAATGCAACGTCCCTACCGCCGCAAATGACCCAACGTCCGCATTATCGCCAACATTCCCCACGTCCGCATTATCGCCAACATCCCCAACGCCCGCAACCTCCTGATCGCTGCGATCATGGATAACAATAATCCCATGTACGTGATTGGGCATGATGACAAATGCATCCAAATCCACCATACCCACCGTGTGGTTGGGGATTTGCAACCAATAGTCGGCGGCGATGACACCGATAGACGAGAGGTGCATCTCGCCGCCGATCACCTGACCCAAAAATGGCCGGCGGTTGCGGGTACAAATGGTGACGAAATACCACCCTGTCGAGGCGTAATCCCAACCCCGCAGGCGGGTAGTTTCGCTGCGATATTTGTCCTTGAAAAGGGTCATGCTATTCTTTACCTCCTCGGATCACCCCTGTCCATCCTGATCACCCGCAGGACATTGGCCTCGACTAATGTGTATCTAGTTTGCCCGACACCTCCGCCAAGACAAGCGCAATGCAACCACCTTACCCTTTGGCAGCGCAGCAGAAAGCCACGGGGGCAGCGTTTGAACCAAATAGGCTTACCGAAAAGCTGCAGATATCCATCCGATCACCGCCCCACCCAGAATCAGCCACGTTGAGTTGATTTTGAAACGCATGAGCAAGACCAATGAGACAACCGTACTCACCACCGTTAAAAGGTCAACTAGCGATGCCCTGCCCAACTGCCAGGTCACCGCTGCCATCAGGCCTAATGAGGTAACATTGACGCCATCCAATAAGCTACTTGCCCAGCTCGACTGCCGCAGGCGAGGGATCAAGGGGTTTGAAATTGTCACGAAAACGAAGGCGGGCAGAAAGATCCCAACCGTTGCCAGCAGTGCCCCGGGCACTCCCCCAAGAAGGTAGCCAATAAAAGTGGCTGTCGTAAAAACCGGTCCTGGCGTCACCTGTCCAACGGCAATCGCATCAATCAACTGTTGGTCGGTGAGCCACCCCAAGCGGACGACAAAGTCGGCGCGCAGAAATGCCAGCAGCACATAGCCACTGCCATACAACACAGAACCAATTTTCAAGAAGGTGAGGAACAAGAGCGGCAGATTAAAGGGGATTGAGAGCATCATCGAAGGCAAAAACGACGTCCAACCAACAGACAGCGGCAGGAGAAAGAGGCTCATTTTTTGCTTTGCCAACTTCTTCAAGTTCACGACAACCATCACAAACAAGCCGCCCACAAAGAGCAAAAGGATTTCATTGATGCCATAAAAATACAGCCCTAGAACAACCATTCCAACGACGGCGAGAAAGACATTCTTAATCGCTTTTTGCCCCAGACTCACCAACGCTTGGATGATAATGGCAATGATCACCGGCTTAACCCCGTATAACAACCATTCGGCTTGCGGGGTAGAACCCACTTGAACATAGAGCCAGGCTAAGACCATGACCATCAGCATAGCCGGCAAAATAAAGCAAAGCCCCCCCAGAATCAACCCCCGCCACCCCGCTCGCAGATACCCTAAATGAATGGCCATCTCGGTTGAATTCGGACCCGGAATCAGATTGGTAGCTCCCACCAGATCCAAAAACTGTTGTTCGCTAACCCATTTGCGCCGTTTTACGGTCTCATCGTGCATCATGGCAATATGGGCTGCCGGACCTCCA
>CAKZNJ010000347.1 GCA_937129505.1 uncultured Anaerolineae bacterium
TTCGGCTGCCTGCCGATTGAGCGTTTTCATCCAACGGACGGCTTCGTTGATGTGCTCTTCTTCTACGACTCCCCGCTTTAGGGCAGTGGTGGTTGTACCGAAGCCAAGTGGTTTGGTCAAGACGAGCAAATCCCCCGGCTCAGCCCCGCTTTTGCGGAAAAGTCGTTCGGGGTGAACGAGTCCAACTACGACCAGCCCATATTTTGGTTCTTTATCCTGAATCGTATGTCCACCGGCGATGACTACCCCCGCTTCACGGGCTTTTTCTGCTCCGCCGCGCAGGATGTCGGCCAATATTTCAGAGGGTAAGTCGGGAGGCAAGGCAGCAATATTCAAAGCGAGAAAGGGTTTACCCCCCATGGCATAGACATCAGAGAGCGAGTTTGCGGCCGCAATTGCCCCGTAATCGAAGGGATCATCGACAACGGGCGTGAAAAAGTCCGTGGTGAGCACTAACGCATTTTCGTTATCCAACTGCCAGACGGCAGCGTCGTCTGGCTGGTTTAGACCGACGAGCAATGCGGGATATTCACTCGCCTCAAAAATTCCTTGCAGGGGGCGCAGCACCTGCGCCAGCGCTTTAGCGCTTAGCTTGGACGCTCAACCCGCACAACTGGAAAGGGAGGTCAGGCGGATTTGCTTACCATCGGGAAATTTGTCGTTCATTTTCTCCTGAGATTATGGTGTGACAGTAGGTGTTGGTATCAGGCTAGAGGGTAGCGTTGATGTTATGACACTCGGAGGTCCCATTGATGGTAAGGGCAGCAAATAGGGCATGTTGTTTGGCACCAGCATCACTTGAATATTTGGCGCAAGTTTGGTGATGTATTGATAGGTGAGTAAGTCGGGATTTTCTTGCAACGCTTGGGCAATTAATTTCATTGCTTCGGCTTCGGCTGCTGCTTGAATGAGGCGGGCATCGGCTTCCCCTTGGGCGCGAATGCGGGCCGACTCAGCTTGGCCGCGGGCAACTTCGATGGTTTGTTGAGCTTCTTGTTTCTTTTGCTCGACAACGAAACGAGCTTGCTGAGCTTGTTGTTCGGCGATTTGCTTTTGCTCGACCGATTTTGCGTACTCGGGTGAAAAGGTGATATTCCGAAGCACAAAGTCAATGAGCAAGATTCCGTTTTCGGATAGCTTCTCTCGCATTCTGTCGGTGATCTCTTGGGTGATTTCTGCGCGGCGGGTGCTGTACACTTCTTCAACTCGGTATTTCGCTACGGCATCTCGCATAATCCCTCGGGCTAAAGGACGGACAAGCTCATCGGCATAACGCCGTTGCCAATTAATGTGCAATTGTATCACTTGAGCTGGGTCGGGCTGGTAAATCACCGAAGCATCCAAGTACACTTCTTGTCCGTCAGCCGTGCGGGCTGCTACCGAGTCGTCTCCTGTGACCTCTCCTTCGAGTGGAGCAATGGACATCGTATAGGTTTGGCGGGCGATAGAGTAGACAATCACGTTCTCAAAATAGGGGATAACCCAGTGTAAACCTGGGTCCAGAACCTGTTCTCGATAACCCTTGGGTTGGAGGGCAGAGATCACCACGCCGCGTTGTTCGGGTTGGATGAAGACTAAACCAGCGCTGACGGAGGTCAGTAAAATCGCTGCAACAGCAGTGATAATGATGGCTGTTGCAAAGGTTGCCACTTTTCTCCCTCGCGAAGCGCGGATGATAGCGATTGTAATCAACCCAACTACCGCTAACCATAGGATACCAACAATGCCTTGTAAGACAATGGCTACATTCATGATAGATATACCTCCATAAGATCTCGGGATTCGCTTGGGCTACACTTTGTTATGTTTTTGGATGCCAATAGCTCTCAACACGGGGATGACAAACAGAAAGCCAGTGTGTTCCTCTTCAATGTTTCCGATAACCTCTTGGGCACTAGCGATCATTTTTTCGACTAGTTCTTCGCTATCGACAACAGAGAACAAGGTGCGATGGTGGATTTCGCGCAATTCTTCCAAGGACTCCATGGAAACAAGTAGAGGAAGATTATCCAACAATCCTGCGTGTTTGAGTCTGCCATGTCCGGTGCTCT
>CAKZNJ010000348.1 GCA_937129505.1 uncultured Anaerolineae bacterium
AAGGGGTAAGACAAGACGCAAAAACCCAAATGCACCCAATTTGAGCAAAACCCCCGCTAAGATCATCGAACCAGCGGTTGGCGCTTCCGTATGGGCGTCAGGTAGCCAAGTGTGAAAGGGCCAAACCGGAACTTTTATTGCAAATGCGATGGTAAAAGCCCAGAATGCAATCGCTTTGACCGTAGAAATATCCAGACCGAACAAGCTTCGATCTAAGTTAGTCCAGCGCTCGAATAAGGTCGGAATATCAAAAGTGCCAGCCACCACTCCAATCATCTGAATTGCCAGCAACAACCCTAACGATCCCGCCATTGTATAAATCATAAACTTGAAGGAAGCATAATTTCTCGCGGGGACTTTGATCCCACCCCAAATTTCACGCTCCCCTTTCTCACTGCCCCATTGGTTGATCAGGAAGTACATTGGAACTAACCCAAACTCCCAGAAGACAAAAAAGATTAACAAATCGAGGGCGAGGAAAACTCCCAACATCCCCAGTTCCAATAAGAAGAATAAAATCATGTAGGACTTGATATTGTCTCTAATACTAAAAGAAGCCAGAATGGCTGCTGGCGTCAACAGAGTCGTCAGCAAAACCATGCTCAAAGCGATACCGTCAACACCTACATGATAGGATGAGTTGATTGCTGCGTACCACACATATCTTTCGACAAACTGAAAACCGGTGAGTGTCTTATCAAACATGAACCAAAGGGCGATTGAGAACGCCAGGGGGATTAAACTGAGCACCAAAGAAACCCATTTAATCAGTTTGTCCTGCCTTTCAGGCATGAAAAACACAATTGCCGCTGCAACAAGCGGGGAAAAGAGAATGATTGTCAAAATATGGTCAGCAAAAAAGTTCATTTTGCTCTCCTACTCCGCCATGCTATTGCATGCCCATTCGTTGAATGACGAGATAGAAAATACCGCTCAAGGCAATGAAACCAAACAAAGCCATGATCATGTATTGCTGCACCCGCCCCGTTTGAATAACCCGCATCGATCTCCCGGTTGACTTGGTCACGTCAGCCACTAGATCACCTGAGCCGTTTACTACCGGCTTATCAATGTAATTGCGGAAGAATGCACCTAGCCTGATCGCGATATCCGAGACGAAATGCAAGATTCCATCGATCAATTTCCGATCGACCCATAGGTAGGTGAAGACTTCGGAAATCCAAATAGAAGGACGAATAAAAATCAATTCGTAGAGCTCATCAAAATAGTATTTATTTTTCAAGACGGGGTACAGTGCCCCTAAACCTTTCTCCAGTGGATCAGTTTCGCCCGCTTTGACATTTCGATAAACCAACCAACCCAGATAGAGTCCCCCGAGCGCTACGACGATCGAGGTGAGCAAGGGGATAAAACTGAATTCGACTCCTTTGGGCTTCTCCAATAATGTTTGCCCCAC
>CAKZNJ010000349.1 GCA_937129505.1 uncultured Anaerolineae bacterium
CACCGAACAATCTGTACGCAGATTCTTTTTTTCTTTTTTCTTCTTTCTGTTCGTTCTTCGCATCAGACGAAAGACGATAAAATTTTTTCTTTCCTTTTTGGGGATGGTCATTTCCATCAGCGTGAATGCCAATAAAGACTGGATGTAATTGGCGGGGGTGGATCTTGCGGTCGCTGTCATCATCCCCCTCCTTCAGTCTTTCTCCCGCAGCTAAGTGGTCAGCCAATTGAATCGCAAGATTACCCTCGATCGGGCGATGATGGTAGGCTGCGAGACGATTGACCTCATCCCTGATGGAAGGGGGGACGTACTCTTTGATAAAATTATAGGTGTGGAGAGCGTGTTGATACCGAAAGTCAGCTTTTGTCTGTGGGTTACTCCACTGACTGCTCGCCTCCACCCCTGCCCGTTGGGCAAACTTGCCGATGTCATGCAACAGCCCCGCTAGGGCGGCTTTCCATATCTCTTCTCTGACCATCTAACCTCCTTTCATTCAATGGAGCGGTCTCCTGAGTTCTTTTCCCCCTGCCCCCTCCCTCGCTCAGGAGATGCGCCTGCATATCATTCTCATCGTTTTGTCTCCGCTTGTCATGCGGATTTTTCCCTAATTTAATTACAGTGGCTAGCTGAAGAGCTAAGATTTTGATTGCTGGATTTTCGTTGTCTTTCACCCCCTTTCTTCCATCTCTTGGAGAGAGTAATAGATTTTCAGAAGTGAGATGAGATGAACTCTGCCCACCTCACCGACTTCATAATAGAATCGCGCCTTGCGATAGGCTGCCCGCAACTGTTGTTCGATGGTGCGTTTGGATTTGCACAAACGCTGGGCAATTTCCTCGTCGCTCAACATCTCTTGCACCAAAAGCGCCACCACCTGACGTTCACTGACCGTCAACTCTCGTTCGACAAACTCCTTCGCCCGTTGAAATTCGACGCGCAGTTTTGTCAAGCGCTGGCGTTCGTAGGCTTCAAAGGGGTCATCCACCTGAGCCAGATCAAGCAAGATCGGCGAGACCGAAGACCACAAAGCGACCGGGATACGCAACAGGTGAACTTCATCGCCTGCTTTGGGGTGCAAGCGTTTGCTGGTTAGAAAATCGCCCCCCGAATAGAGATGCCACAGGCGGTCTTGCTCATCGAAGAGCAACTGCGCAACCGCCATGCCGAAGATGGAGGTCACTTTACGCCCTCCGGCGATGCACAGATGCACCTTTTGTTGTTTGAGTTTCGCCTCGCGCACTAAACGATACAGCAAGGTAAACGCCGCTCGGCTGGCTGGTTCGGTTTCCACATCTTCATAAGGCTGACCGTTTGGCGCTGTAATCGGATGAAAGGTGAAGCAAATGGCGGCGTAGTTTTGCTCCCTGCAAGCTTCTTGCAAAGCCAATACGGCGTTGTAAATGGGCTGGTTGTGAGGGGCAACGGTATGCACCACCGCCACCGACTGCAACGACTCGCCCTGCTGGAGCAGAAGGTCTATTGTGGCAGTCACCACCTGCGGTTCTGTACCGAGGGTGGCAATCAACGTAGTGCTTTTGGGTAAATCACTCAATCCGCAGTTCTCCCCGAAGCTATTCAATGCTATTTTACTTGATTTTACGCCTTAACCATTGCTTAGTATCCTATTTACTCCTGGCAAGTTTGATAGGCGCGAAATAGCGATCTTTGCCAAAAAGCCAACCGCGCCTGAGTCTGCGGCACACGAAGGCTGAACCCGCAGTATTTTTAGCCAGCGGCAACCCATGTACGCCTCCGAACGGCGCTTTCAAGCAGAAGTGAGGCAAAGCTCTCGTATCGCTGCGGGCGTCATCATCCCCCACTGGCGTTTGAAGGTGAAAGCTATGCTGTTAAACCTTAATCGGATAGTAGCCAAACTCCTCGACCGCATCCACCATTGCAAGAATGTTTTCCGGCGGCACATCGTTCATGATGGTATGCACCGATGCCACCATGTAACCGCCGCCCGGCGCGAGAATCTCGATCACCCGTTTGACCTCCTGACGCACCTCCTCCGGTGTGCCATGGGGTAAGATGCGGTGGGTATCAATTGCACCGCAAAAGACAATGTTCTTGCCATAGCGCTGCTTCAGCTCGGCTAAATTTGCCATCTTGCCGGCCGAGGTCTGAATGGGGTTGAGAATATCAACGCCGATCTCAATAAAGTCATCCACTAAGTCAAATACATCACCATCGGTGTGGAAAAAGACCTTGGCTTTGGTGCGACTTTTGATAAAGGAAACAAAATCGGCGTGGATAGGTTTGAGCAGCTCGCGGTACATTTTGGGAGAGATCATCAGGCTCTGTTGCGTGCCCAGATCATCGCCGATCTTGACGATGTCAATATTCTCAGCGGCTTCTTCGAGAAAATGCCCCATGAGCTGCTTACACAAACTGGCAATTTTTTCTAAGAGGGCTTTAGCGAAATCGCGGTTCTTAACCATGTTGTAGAGGAATTTATCCAACCCCTGCATAGCATGAGCGCGCTCGAAGGGAAATAACAGCCACGGAGTGCCCATTATGGCATAACGGTTTTCCTCCCGCAGGCGGCGGGCTTGTTCGCGCACATGGGCAACCCGGCTGGGATCATCCATATCGGGCCACGGATAGCGCTCGATCTCTTCAATCGTGGTGGCGTCTGCCATGGGATGGATGCCGGGGAACCACACCTCGGGCTCGATCTCTTTCTGACCGCTGCCCCAATCATCGATAAAGGGGCTGTGGGGCGGGCGGTTGCGATTGCGTTCATAGACAAAATCGGGGAAGCGATCAAGCACACCGCGCACATCGGCGCGCAACCGCTCTAAAATGGGTTCGTCAACCAGTGCAGTGCCGAGTTCGGGCCAATCGTAGATATAGCGCTCCGGCGCTTCGTAGTTCAGCAGTTGCTTCAGGCGCCGATAGGCAGGCATCTTGATTCCGGTGGCGTTGCTAGCGCCGATCACAATCGGCACACGGTCAGGTTCTTCATGGTTTATCGCAGCGAGGACACGTTCTCGGGGGGTAAGAGCCATGTTGAATCACCTCTTTTCGGATGAGAATATGCTGTATTATAACGTGAGAAACGCCGCCCGAGGTGAAAAACGGTGCGAACTCAAGACAACTTATGATACAATCCAAATGGAGATTTGCTCCAAATAGCGTGACCCGTTTGTGCAAGGGAACCGAACGTGGGTTTTATAGCTGTCGTTCAAGATATTTTTACCCAATAGCGGGAGGATAGGG
>CAKZNJ010000350.1 GCA_937129505.1 uncultured Anaerolineae bacterium
TGAGATGTCCCGCACACCCGACAAGGCGAGATATAACGTGCGGGGAATGGGAGTTGCTGTCAACGTCAGAACATCCACCTCGGCACGCATCTTTTTGAGCTTTTCTTTGTGAATGACCCCAAATCGCTGCTCTTCATCGATGATCAAGAGACCTAAATCTTTGAAATTGACATCATTGGAAAGCAAGCGATGCGTGCCGATGATGATATCGATTTTGCCCTGAGCTAGTTTTCTGATGATCTCCTGCTGCTGTTGAGGGGTTCGAAAACGAGATAACATTTCAACCTCAACTGGAAAAGCTGCCAATCGCTGCCGAAAGGTCTCATAATGCTGTTGGGCAAGGATTGTCGTCGGTACTAGGACAGCCACCTGCTTTCCATCTACCACACACTTAAAGGCGGCTCGTAAAGCCACTTCTGTTTTCCCATAGCCGACATCACCGCAGATCAATCGATCCATCGGGCGCGGCGATTCCATATCTGCTTTCACTTCCTGCAGCACACGAATTTGATCCTCCGTCTCAATATAGGGAAAACTGGCTTCTAGTTCTTCCTGCCAAGGGGTATCACTGGAAAAAGCATGCCCTCTCATGACACTGCGCTTGGCATAAAGTTCTAACAATTCCTGGGCGACTTCAACAACAGCTTCGCGCACATGCGCCTTTACCGTAAGCCACTCTGAAGTACCCAGGTGGCTTAGGGGAGGCGTCCGTTTATCCGCTCCTATGTAGCGACTCACTCGGTCAGCTTGATAAACAGGGACAAAAAGTTGCGTCTGATTGGCGTACTCAATGCATAAATATTCTCGTTCAACCTGATCAATGGTCCGCGTGACCAGCCCAACGAAGATTCCAATGCCATGGTCGACATGAACAACGTAATCTCCAGGTTGTAGATCGGCGTAAGTCGCTTCGGGCCCAAAAACGATCTGTCTTTTACGGTGGCGAATTTCGGGTGGCCGAATGCCAAAGATTTCACTATCAGAGAATACATGCCATTCCTTGCCATCTGCCGCCGTGAAGAGAAAACCTTCCGCTAAGCTGCCGCGCACAAATTCAACAGAGAAGGTTTGTCTATGCTGGCTACTGTTCACTTCCTGCCATAACTCTTCCAATCGCGAGGCCTGGCGCGAGACCACCCAAATGGAGGCTCCTTTCTCCTTCAGTTCCTTGAGGTACTGAAGAAACGGTTTAAGTTGGGCAGCAAAGCGCGGCTGCGGTTGGAAGGCTTGCTGAATCGTCAAAGCGATCGGCTCAACGGACTCTTCTTCCTCCCACCCAAATTGGATACCGTGCTGGGTGCTCAATTGATCTTCGATCTCAGACCAAGAGACGCACGGTGAGGGGCTGTCCACGCGAATAATTCCCTCACGCAATGCCGATTCTCGCAACTCTAAGGCTTGTTCCTCGATCTCAACCGCATTCTGGCGGATGACATCTGCATCATCCAAGACAATCAACGACCGCTCAGGTAAATATTCCAACACCGTAGCGGGATAAGGATGCAAATAAGGGATATAAAACTCGCATAATTCCTCAGGATTTTGCAGGTTCTCGAAGAATTGAGAGGTTAGCAAAAATTCCTTTGCTGGCGGAACGATCAAAGTAGACAGACTGCCCTTGCTGCGATCGGTTAATTGGTTGGTTGCATCGAAGGGAACAATGGTCTCAATTTGATCGCCGAAGAAATCTAATCTGACTGGAAAGGGGGAGGCAATCGGCCAAATATCCAGAATGCCACCCCGACGAGCAAACTGCCCCACATCCACCACCGTATTGACCCGCTCATATCCCATCTCGACCCATTGTTGGGTCATCTTTTCCATCGAGTGGATCGAAGCTGGTTTATAGATTCGCGTCGCCTTTAGAAATTCACGGCGAGGCATCGTGCGCGTCATCACCGCTCGGGCAGAGGCGATGGTCAAAGATGGCTTTTGAAGCATTTTCCCCGTTGGCATCTGGCTGATAGCAAAGTGGGTTAGAACGGTAAGGCGTTCTTTGCGGCTTGTATCACTCCATGGGGTTTTTTCATAGAACAAGACACTGGGTTCAGCAAAGAGGTAGTGGGATAAATCAGGTTCCCATAAGCTGACCTCTTCCATCATGGCTAATGCTCGATCACTGCGGTCAACGATCCAGAGAACAGGCTTCTGCAGCGTTCTCAAAAGAGAAAGGACGAACGGCAAACGGGCAGACCGTCTCAGCGATAAGCGCACAATCCGCCGCTGCTCCTGCAAGGAGGCAATTAGCTGCGTGCTCCCTTCTTGAATTTGCTGGAGTAAGATATCAAAAGCCATCTACATCTAAACCAAAAAATTATCTACTCTCTGCAAAAAGGTTAACGTTATGCCGATTCATCGCCTCCGAGAGTCCTAGGGCGATCTCATCTTCGATCGCCTGTACCGCT
>CAKZNJ010000351.1 GCA_937129505.1 uncultured Anaerolineae bacterium
GCGAGATTTTAAAGTTTACGCTACTGTCATTTATTCATATTATTTGAGTGATGCAATAATAGATTTCACTTTTCCCTTCGAGAGTTGCTTCGGCGACTAGGCTTTGAGTTTCCAACCGTTTCAAAGTGTTCAGAATAAGGCTCTTCTCCCACAGGAATACTTTCTGAATCTGCTCTGCGGTCGCCATCCCAACCGTAGTCAAATAAGTAAAAATGAGTTTTTCGTAGGCCTCCTTTTCACTAATCCAGCGGGCTCTATCGATGAGCATAGGATATTTTCGTGGGGTAAGATCATAAATATAGGCATACCGCCAAGCCCCGACCTCTGCAATTCCGGTGGGAACAATTTTGAAGTCTGCTTGTAGATCGAGCAAGGCGTTATTAAATCGAGCCTCACTGCCAGGGGAGGTTAATTTAGCTTCCTTGCGCAGGTGAAGAGTGTCCAAAGCACCGAAGTGCAGAAGTGCCTCGTAGATGATTTTTGCTTCTTGGCTTACTTTCCCCTGCTCATATTGAATCAGGATATCGTTTTCGATATCTCCGTAATTGTCGGTCAAAGCATAAAAGTAAGGGACTAGTTCTAAGGAGATCAAAGTAGCTTTTTTTCGCAGAACTTTGGCATAATACCATTCTTCTCTGCTCAACATGCTGTCTTTCCAGCGCCAAGTAATGTGGGCAGGGTCATCATGAGTGTTTGGTACGGGGCGGTTGCCAGCAACTGCAGTCCATAAACTTGCCAAAACTACCCCCTTGATCGGCCAGAAGAAGATAAACCCGCGTTCATTGACGTACTGGATGGCTTCTTCTAAGCTTTGGATGCTTTTATCCAGTCGATAGGTTTTTTGTCGATAGCGATTGACTTGGTCAGCGGAAATTTTCAACATTGTTGGTGGAATAAAACTTGTATCCTAAGCACTGTTGACTGATCTCTAATGTGATCGCTTTGTAAGCAAGAGAGGTAGGTAAATTTCTCTCGGCAAGTAAGTTTATTGGAGGTTTTAGGATGGCAAAACCTTTCTATGTATTGAACCACGATGATCCAAATTTTGCAATCCTATATCATGTGGAGGATGCTTCGAGACAAGAATACTTGAGAAATCAGTGGAAGCGCTTTAAGCGTTATGATCCAGCCCTAGCTCAGACCTACGAAATCCTTTGTCGGCCGACGAATCCCAACATGGAGGTAACGGTCGATCGATATCTCCCCGCAGGTGCGCCAGCAGGACCTTATCGAGTGGAGGTTTTTGTTCCTGCCAAACATTCGACTTCAAAGCGGGTCATTTTTACGATTACACATCGCTTGAACTATACAGAAGCGGGAGCTCAAGAAGAGTATAGTTTTGCGGTGGTGGATATGTCTGAGCTATCTGATGTTTGGCATCCATTGGGGGAATTTCATCTGGATCCAGCGGCGGGACGGGAAATTGGAAAAGTGCGCCAATATGATCTGAGCATTGAGGACCCACCTGCGGAAGCCTCTTACGGCCCTATACGCTGGGTGCCCCTCTTCTCGTTACCCAGCAAGCAAGCTCGGTTTGACGCTCCGGTAGGCACTCAAGAAGAGCGAAACCGACCCTTTCCGACGGGGAGGCTGATGTTCGGAAAGTTTCCTATCTGGGTGGGTAACTGGTATGACGCAAACCCGTTTTTATCTTGGTACACTTATGGATATCACACAGGCGCAGATCTGAATTTACCCGGTAACAGCGAAGCCGATAAAGGGCGAGAAATCTACAGCATTGGGGATGGAACGGTCACCTTTGCGGGACGAGCGGGTAGCTGGGGTAACATTATTGTTATTGCGCATCCTGAAGCCAAAGTAACTCTGCCGGATGGCAGCCGCCGCAAGCAAGGCGTCTTTTCCCGATACGGACATGTCGATCATCGCATCATGGTTCGGGCAGGTCAGCGGGTAAAGCGAGGGCAACACATTGGCTACGTTGGATTGGCGGCCAATGCCATCACTGGATCTCATTTGCATTTTGATATCTGTTATACCGATTTGTTAGCCAAACGCCCTGCTCACTGGCCGAATTTGGATGTAATCCGTGCTCTGCGTTGGCACGCTTCGCAGAGCGAATCCCGTTCTTATCTCAGCGCTCAATTAAGCATAAAGAAAGAAGTGATCAATAACTATCTTGATCCATTGGTCTTTCTCAGAGAAAACCATTAGCTAGGCTGGCTAGCCTGTGCCAAATTGGCGATCACCAGCATCCCCTAATCCTGGCAAGATTAAGCCGCGCTCATTCAAGCGCTCATCAATGGCAGCGAGATAGATGGCAACATCGGGATGTCTCTCTTGAAGAAACTGGATCCCTTCAGGGGCACCCAGAATCCCCATAAATTTAATTTTACGTACTCCCCAGTTTTTTAGAATATCCACTGTTGCTACGGCTGAGCCCCCAGTGGCTAGCATTGGATCTAAGATAATACACACCGATACTGTTGGTTCAATGGGTAGTTTGTTGTAGTATTCAACGGGCTTAAGTGTCTTTTCATCTCGGTACAGACCGATATGCCACACCTCTGCCGAAGGTAAAAGTTCCCACACACCATCAACCATTCCAAGACCGGCGCGTAAAATAGGGACTAGTCCCACATTTTCTTTCAGTTCTGCTCCGTTGGTACGTGCCAAAGGGGTTTGGACTGGACGGGGACGCAATTGCAGGTCTTGAGTAGCTTCATAAGTCAACAGAGTAGCAATTTCTTTGGTCAGTTCGCGAAATGTTCGGTGGTCTGTGGTATGGTCGCGCAAGAGAGTTAGTTTATGTGCCACGAGGGGATGGGTTGAGGCGTGGACAGACATTTAGATCTCCCGGTTCAGAAATGGCAGGTAGCAAGCCTGCATAATTTATTATAATGGATTACAGGTTATAATCGCTGTTATGAATGAACTGCCCGCTAGGATGATTGATCCATCTTCTAAAACCGAAGATCGCTTCGATCTGACCATGCGTCCCCAACGGTTGGCGGATGTGATTGGGCAAGAACGAGTGAAGAAAAATTTGCGCATCTTGATTGACGCCGCTTTGCAACGCAACGATCCCTTGGAGCACGTTTTGTTCTACGGTCCACCGGGTTTAGGCAAAACAACCTTGGCGCATGTGATCGCGAATGAAATGAAAGTCAACATAAAGGTAACTTCCGGCCCGGCCATTGAAAGGCCAGGTGATTTAGCGGCGATTTTGACCAATCTGCACGCTGGGGATGTCTTTTTTATAGACGAGATTCATCGCTTGGGACGCGCAGTAGAAGAGATTCTGTATCCCGCTATGGAAGATTATGCGCTGGATTTTGTAGTTGGAAAGGGTCCTTCAGCACGATCGATTCGATTGAAACTGCCCCGGTTCACTGTGATCGGGGCAACGACTCGATTAGCTTTAGTCACTGCGCCTTTGAGAGCTAGGTTTGGAGCTGTCTATCGACTGGATTACTACGATGTCGAATCGATGGCTGCCATAGTAGCTAGGGCTGCCGGTCTGCTCGGTGTGACAATCGATGAAGGGGGAATTAGTGAGATCGCTCAGCGGGGAAGAGGCACTCCTCGAGTCGCCCTGCGCCTCCTTAGGCGGGTGCGTGACTATGCCTCTGTCCGAGCGAATGGGGTAATCACTCGCCCAATTGCCTGCGAGGCGTTAGACCTGCTGGAAGTTGATTCTTTGGGTTTGGATGATATCGATAGACGTGTTTTACGCACAATAATAGAAAAATATAACGGTGGACCGGTAGGGGTAGGCACAATTGCTGCGTCGCTAAGCGAAGAGTCGGATACGATTATGGACGTTGTTGAACCTTACTTACTTCAATTGGGTATGATCGAACGAACCCCTCAGGGACGAGTTGTTACTCGGATAGCTTATGAGCATTTAGGTTGTAGTTTTCCAAATGGGTCACCCAATCAGCCAACGCTGTTTTAGCTTTGTGCGGAGGTGAGTGCGAACAATGTTAACACAGATGGCAAAATGGTTGATCTTCTTTGGAGTTTTCCTCGTTGTGGTGGGTGGATTGATCTTGATCGCCAATCGCTTAG
>CAKZNJ010000352.1 GCA_937129505.1 uncultured Anaerolineae bacterium
GCGAAAGAGCACCGCAATACGGTCAGACATAGCCAAGATTTCATCCAAGTCGGCTGAAATCAGTAAGATCCCCACCCCTCTCTCTTTTTGCGCATGCAGAAAATTGCGCACGCTCTCGGTAGCGCCGACATCCAAACCGCGCGTCGGATGCACCGCCACCAACAACCGCTGCGCTAGGGTCAACTCTCGTCCGAGAATGACTTTCTGTTGGTTCCCGCCCGACAGCTCGCCGACCGGTTGGAGGGGGTGAGCGGCGCGGATGTCGAACTGTGCCATTGCCCGTTGAGCGTTCTGCCGAACTACTTTCTCGCGTAAGAACCCCTTAATGTTATAGGGAGGGTCATCAAAGCTCTTCAACACCAAATTATGGGCAATGGAAAAATTTTTCACTAAGCCTACTCTCTGGCGGTCTGCGGGCACATACCCCAAGCCCGCTTCTTTCATCTTTCGTGGGGTAGGGTTGGACAGCGGGCGACCTTCTAGGAGCATCTGTCCCTCACTGTGGGGGATCAGCCCACATACCACGTCGGCTAATTCTTCCTGTCCATTGCCATCGATGCCCGCAATTCCCAAGATTTCGCCGCTGTGAAGGGTTAGGTTAATGCCGTTCAAGACCCGCCCCACTTTGGGGCGTGTCACCGATACCCCTCTCAGTTCAAGGATCGGCTTTTCCGCTCCCCCTTTGGGATAACTCCGCTCCAATGCGACTTCTCTGCCGACCATCATTTCAGCCAATATCGCCTTGTTGGCGTGGGAGGTTGCGAGGGTGCCGATGCGCTTGCCCTGGCGCAATACCGTAATGCGGTCACTGATGCGTAGAACCTCATCGAGCTTGTGCGAAATAAAGATGATCGAAACGCCCATCTGAACCAAATTTCTCAAAACCGCGAACAATTCTTCCACTTCAAGGGGGGAGAGCACGGCTGTCGGTTCATCGAGGATCAATAGATCGGCGCCGCGAAAAAGGGCTTTGAGAATTTCAACCCTTTGCTGTAATCCCAAAGGTAAATCCCTTACCTTTAGGGTGGGATCAATAGGTAAACCGTATTGGGTGGAAAATTCCTGCAAGCGAGCGAGGGTTTCCTGGATGGGTAAAAATGGTTCTTTGGGAGAAGGCAACCCAACCAAGATGTTCTCTAAGACGGTAAAGTTTGGCACCAACATGAGATGTTGGTGGATCATGCCAATCCGATAACGGATTGCATCGCGAGGCGAATGGAGGGTGATCTTTTCCCCTTTCCAAAAGATTTCTCCCCCATCAGGCTGATAGAGCCCATAGAGGATATTCATTAAGGTGGTTTTGCCCGCCCCATTTTCGCCTAACAGGGCATGAATTTCGCCAGCCTGCACTTCGAAGTCGATCTGATCGTTGGCGCGCAACGAGCCAAAGGTTTTGACAATCTGGCGCATTTTAAGCAGTGGGGCGGGCATGAGAAGAGGAAACCCCGATGGCTTACTGGCTCATTCGTTCGATGGTCAGCTTGCCGGAGATAATATCTTGTTGTACCTGATTGACAAAGGCGACCACATCCGCAGGGACATTCTCGCGGAAGGGGGCTAAGGCAATGGCGCCGCTATCTAGACCGTAGAGATAGGCTTTGCCTTCAAAATTGCCTTCTTTAGTTACTTTGGCAGCCTCGAAAATAGCGGTTGAAATGTCCTGAATGGCGCTGGTCAGAATCAAATCGGGTGCCATCTCGTATTGATCGAAGATACACCCAATGAGCTTGACATTGGCGCCTTTGGCGGCTTCCTGAATCCCTAGCATGGCGTTATCAACGTAATAAAAGATGACATCCACGCCGTTTTCCGCCATCGCCAAAGTGGCTTCTTTGCCTTTGGAGGCGTCGTTGAAATCGCCTAAGTAGGTTAGCGAGACTTCAATATCCGGATTGACATATTTTGCCCCTTGTTCAAAGCCTTTGCCATTGCGGATGACGGGCGGAATTTCCAAACCGCCGATATAACCCACCTTGCCCGATTGGGACATTTTCGCCGCCACAACGCCGGCTAAGAAGGAAACTTGTTCGTCAAACAGGGCTATCGAAGCCAGGTTGGGAGCCGTATAGGCGCCGTTCACCACGATGAATTTGGTATCCGGAAATTGGGGCGCGACTTTCTGGGATGGTTCTGAGAACTGATCACCATGTCCGAGAACCAACGAAAAACCTTGGCTGGCGAAGGTGCGCAGCGATTCTTCCCAATCCGTTGCAGGCACCTGTTCCAGATAGGCAGTTTCTACCCCCAATTCATTCTTGATGCGCTCTAAGCCGGTGAAGCCAGCTTGGTTCCACGACTTATCATTCACGGCGCCGGGGAAA
>CAKZNJ010000353.1 GCA_937129505.1 uncultured Anaerolineae bacterium
ATAAGCATTGTACATTGCTTTGTAACTTTTATCTAAGCCGGTTTGGTCTTTATCAAAGCTGTAGGCATCTTTCATCATAAATTCGCAGGCCCTGACCAAACCAAAGCGCGGCCTGATTTCATCACGAAATTTTGTCTGCATCTGATAAAGAGAAAAAGGCATGTCTTTATATGATCTGATTTTCATTTTTGCAGCAATGGCAAAAAGTTCCTCTTCGAGAAAACCTTCAGCACAAAAAACAGCGAAAAAGTCTTCTTCCTCCATCTCTGCGCTCACCTGGGTGGTGTTAGGTGTAGTGGCGCTTTTGGTGAGCTACGGCGTCTATCAGCAAATCGCCTTCGCCAATCGGCACAGCCAGACAATCCCCGAAATCAACGCCCAACAAGCTTATGAGAAATATCAACAAGGCGCTTTTATTTTGGATGTGCGCCAGCCCGATGAGTGGAATCAAGGACATATTGCCAACGCCACCCTCATCCCCTTAGATCAACTGCCTCAAAGAGTAAGCGAGTTACCCCGCGATCGCGAGATTGTGGTCGTCTGTCGGTCAGGCAACCGCAGCCGGGAAGGCACCTTAATTCTCTTAGAGAATGGCTTCAAACAGGTTAGCTCAATGGCGGGGGGTGTGATCGATTGGTCGGCGAGAGGGTATCCCCTGGTGCAAGGGCCCTAGTCGTAAAAAAGGATGAAAAAACGTTTTGAAGGTTGTTTATTGGGTTTAGCCTGTGGGGACGCCCTTGGCGCAAGCGTAGAATTTGAGATCCCTGGTACTTTTGTTCCCCTAACCGACATGGTTGGCGGCGGACCTTTCAACCTTCAAGCCGGGCAGTGGACAGATGATACTGCGATGGCGCTGTGTTTGGCTGAAAGTTTGGTGACGTGCGAAGGTTTTAATGCGCGCGACCAAATGGAGCGCTACTGTCGTTGGCGGGATGAGGGTTGGTGGAGCAGTACGGGCGTCTGTTTCGACATCGGCTACACAACCGCTGCAGCCTTGCGCCGATTTGAACAAAGCGGTGACCCTTACGCCGGCTCAAGCGATCCGCTGACGGCAGGCAATGGTTCGTTGATGCGCCTAGCGCCGATTCCAATGTTCTATGTGGAAGACCTACAAAAAGTAGCTTACTATGCCGCCGAAAGCTCACGCACGTCTCACGCCTCACGGGAAGCGGTGGACGCCTGCCGCCTTTTTGCCGTCATGGTTGCCCTAGCCTTGCGAGGTGAGCCAAAGCATGTCATCCTCTTTGAAACCGTGAACCGCTATTTCGATACCGTAGAGCTAGCTCCGGCCATCGCCGAGATCGGCGAGGGGTGTTACCGCTACAAAAAAGAAACCGACATTATCGCCAGCGGCTACGCCGTCAACACCTTAGAAGCCGCCCTGTGGAGTTTCTGGCAGGCTGAAAATTTTCGCCAAGCCCTCTTGTTGGCAGCCAATTTAGGACATGACTCTGATACGACTGCCAGCGTTTGCGGACAAATTGCGGGAGCCTTTTTCGGGGTTGGTAAAATTCCGCGCAGTTGGTTGAGCTGCTTGGTGCGTGGCGATGAAATCCGTTGCCTCGCTGATCAGCTTTATGAAAAGCGCTGGCTTCCCCAAAAATAACACTGATCATTTATCATAGCAGTTTGTGACATTCGTCACTTAGCAGCAAGGGGGTAGATTGGCTATCATTTGTTCAAAACTTATTCGGATAAGCGCATATCTTGATAGGTTAATAGCTATGAGTGCCCTAAGCCCATCTCTCTCCCAAGAAATCAACCAACTGCATGCTGACATCTGTTCGGCGCTCGCCGATCCTACGCGCATCTTGCTCCTCTACACCCTCTTTGAGCACCCGCGCACGGTAAACGAGTTGACCTTTGAATTTGGCGCCCCGCAATCTACCATCTCCCGCCACCTGAAGACTCTGCGCGAACGCGGCCTGGTGATTGCCACCCGAAAAGGGCAAAATGTAGAATATTCTCTAGCCGATGAGCGCCTAATTCAAGCCTTAGACCTGCTACGGGAAGTGCTGCGCGATGGGGTCTTGCGTCGCGCTGTCATGGTGCAGGAGGTTGAGACAATCCAAGAAAGCGAATAAGGATACCCAATGAGAAACTTTCGCTACATTTGGCTGATCGGACTTGCCGTGACGCTAGCGGTTGTTATCATCCCGCTAGCGATTTTCTGGCCTAAGGCAGAAGCCTCGGTTGACAATCCCCGCGCTTCTCTGCCCAAGCACAAAGTCCATACCCCTCATACCAGTATCATTCAAGGTCCCTTCAACTCCCCTCAAGAGGTCACGCGGACATGCTTAACCTGCCACACCGAAGCTGCTCAAGAAGTGATGGGGACGGTCCACTGGACATGGCAAAGTGAACCTGTTGCAGTTCCAGGTCACGACAATGTTGTGCTCGGAATCGGCAAGAAGAACCTCATTAACAATTTCTGCATCGGCATTCAAGGCAATTGGAATAAATGCACCTCCTGCCATGCTGGTTACGGCTGGTCAGATAATAATTACGACTTCAACAACCCTGAGAATGTAGATTGTTTGGTCTGTCACGCTGACCCGGCGACGTATGCTAAAGCTGATTATGGCTTACCAGCCGAAGGGGTGGACTTAGTTGCTGCTGCGCGCAGTGTCCGCAATCCCAATCGCGAGAATTGTGGAAGCTGTCACTTTGATGGCGGCGGCGGCAACGGCGTCAAGCACGGCGATTTGGATGAAAGCCTTTACTTCCCCGCTGAAAATCTGGATGTCCACATGGGTCGTGAAGATTTACTTTGCACCGATTGCCACCGCACCAACAAGCACGTCATTCGAGGGCGCATGATTTCCGTCAGCGTGGAAGGGAGCAATCAGGTGCAATGTACGGACTGCCACAACGAAAATTTACACGCCGACGAGCGGCTTAACGCCCACGTCAAAACGGTCGCCTGCCAAACTTGTCATGTTCCTTCCTACGCTTTGAAAAACCCGACCAAAACCTATTGGGATTGGTCTACCGCCGGGCAAGACCAGCCCGAGGACCATTACACTTACTTGAAGATCAAGGGCAGTTTTGTCTATGAGAAGAACGTCCGCCCGACTTACCTTTGGTTCAACGAAAGCGTTTCCTATCGCTACCTGTTAGGCGACAAGATCGATCCGACCAAACCAACCCTGCTCAATCCACCCGCCGGCGATCTGAACGATCCTACAGCAAAAATTTTCCCCTTCAAAATTCATGTTGCCCTTCAGCCTTACGACAAAGTTTACAACTATCTCCTTCAGCCTTTGACAGCCGGCGAAGGGGGCTTTTGGACAACCTTTGACTGGGACTCAGCCCTGCGCAAAGGGGCAGAATTTACCGGTTTGACCTTTAGCGGTGAGTATGGCTTTGCAGAAACTTGGATGTACTGGCCGATCACTCACATGGTGCAGAGCAGCCCGAATGCCCTCCAGTGTAATGACTGCCATAGCGTCAACGGACGCTTGGACTGGACTGCATTGGGCTATCCGGGCGACCCCATGCAATGGGGAGGGCGCTTCAGCCAGCGGTGATCGCCTTGGCCGGTTCTGGGAAAGCCCAAGACAGGAGCGCTTTCCCAGAACCAGAAACCATACCGCTTATAAGGGATAAGAACAGCAATGATGAAACGATGCCATCATTTCAATCTCAAACTGATCTTCCTTCTGGTGATCGTTGCGCTAGGGACAGGGATAGTTGTTCGGCAAGCCTTGGCGAACTTCGCCTCACGCCCACCAGCCCAACCTTCGCCGGTGCACCCCACCTTCGCCTTCCTAGATTCTAAAGGGAAAAATGTCCTCGAAAACGGCGCACCGATCTCGACCATGCAGACCTGCGGGCAATGTCATGACACAGCCTTTATCACCAGTCACAGCTTCCACACCGATCTCGGTTTTCGGGCCATGTCGCAACCGGGCGAAGCGGCTAGCGGTCGCCCTTGGGATACCAGTAATGGCCCGTTTGGCAAGTGGAATCCCCTCCTTTACCGCTATCTTTCTCCTTTCGGCGACGAACGGCTCGATTTAGGCCTTGCAGACTGGGTGCGCACCATTGGCTTGCGTCACGTGGGGGGCGGGCCGGCGGAGATTTCTCAACAGGGCACCCGCTTGAACGAGTTAAGCCCACAGAGCCCAGAAGCTCGTTTCCTCACTGCGGCGGGAACGGAAGGGAGCTGGGATTGGCAAGCTTCGGGGGTTGTGGAAATGAACTGCTTTCTCTGCCATACACCCGCGCCTAATCAAGCCGCGCGTCAGAAAGCCTTACTCGCCGGTCGTTTCCAATGGGCTAACACCGCCACCCTCCTCGACAGCGGCGTAGTCATTGCCAACGGCGAAGAGCTGGGCTACAACACCGCTGCCTTTGATGAAAGCGGCTTGCTCAAAAAAGAGTTTGTCTTCATCCAAGATCCGACCAATGATAACTGTGCCTTGTGCCATGGCGTTGCCCATTCGGGGAACGAGCCGTTGGTTCTAAGCGGGTGTTCGTTGGAAAACTGGCAAACTGCCACCACCGGGCAGGTGTTTGCTGCCCAGCGCATCTCCCAGTCGGGGATGAACATTGCCGATAAACAATCGTTGAGCCGTCCCTTTGACCTTCATGCCGAGCGAGGGCTAAAATGCACTTCTTGCCACTACTCGCTCAATAATCCCGCTTACGCCCAACCCGCCAGCCAATCCCTACTCGAACATCTGCAGTTTGACCCGCGTCGCTTGGAGATCGGCCAATATTTGCAAAAACCCGATCACAACTTTGCGCGCGGCCAGAGTGCCCAAAACACGCTCGCTCCTGAACTGCGGGGCACTATGCGTCGTTGTGAATCCTGTCATAACGCCGAAAAGACACACTCTTGGCTGCCGTACGCCCGCCAACACTTCGCAGAAGTCGCTTGCGAAACCTGCCATATCCCCAATTTATACGCGCCAGCGGTAGCGGCGGTGGACTGGACGGTTCTAACCGAGGCAGAGGCAGGCTCAGTTGCCTGCCGCGGCGCAGAGGGAAACACAGGGACATTGCAGGATTTGGTGCAGGGTTTCCAACCGGTCTTGCTCTCTCGCCTCGATGAAAACGGCAATCAGCCGCTGGCACCTTATAATCTGATCGTGGCTTGGTACTGGGTCTATGACTCGCCGAATGGGGAGCGGCCGGTCCGCCTGCAAGATTTGAAGGCAGCCTACAAGGAAGGGGACAGCTATGCTGGAGAGGTGCTCCGTTTGTTCGACAGCAATAAGGATGGCGAGTTAGACGCCACTGAACTACGGCTTGATACGCCCAAAAAACAGGAATTAATCGCCAGCCGCCTAAGCGCCTTGGGTCTGCAAAACCCGCGCATCCGAGGCGAAATTCAACCCTATTCGATCAATCATGGGGTCGTACGCGGCGAATGGGCTGTCAGCGATTGCCGCGCCTGCCATAGCGATTCCTCGTACCTCTCCAAACCGATGAAACTTGCCGAATATATCCCGGCTGAAGTGCTGCCCACGTTCGTCAAAGATGCCAATGTCAAAACCGAAGGCAAGTTGTATCAGCAAGGGGGTGCCCTTTACTACCAACCGGTTGTCGCCGAACAGGGCCGTTATGTCTTCGGTCACAATAGGGTGGCGTGGGTAGATTGGTTCGGCGGCTTGTTCTTCTTGGGAGTTCTCGCCGGCGTAGCCGGTCATGGAACGGTGCGTTTCCTAACCGCCGCGCGACGCGCCCGCCACGAGCGGCCGCTCCAACGGGTGTACATCTACGCCGTGTACGAGCGCTTTTGGCATTGGCTGCAAACCATTACCATCGTCATCTTGCTTTTCACCGGCTTGATCATTCACCGCCCGGATGTCTTCGGTATCTTCAGTTTCCGCGCCATGGTAACCGTACACAATGTCATGGCAGCTATCTTGGCGGTCAATGCTTTCCTCTCATTTTTCTACCATTTGGTGAGCGGCGAGATTCGCCAATTCATCCCTCGACCGTATGGATTTTTCGACCAAGCCATCCTTCAAGCGAAATTCTATCTACAAGGCATCTTCAAGGGTGAACCTCATCCGTTTGAAAAGCGGCCTGATCGCAAGTTGAATCCCCTCCAACAAGCCACCTATTTTGCCATTCTGAATATTCTGCTGCCTTTGCAGGGTTTGACAGGCATCTTGATGTGGGGTGTGCAGCAATGGCCGCAAATTTCCAATCGATTGGGCGGTTTGCCCTTCTTGGCGCCGTTCCATAGCTTAATTGCTTGGTTATTTGGCGCCTTTA
>CAKZNJ010000354.1 GCA_937129505.1 uncultured Anaerolineae bacterium
GCCGCACATGGCGGGGACTGTATCCCATGACACCAGATGGATCTCCGATTGTCGGCAAGGTGGAAGGGGTCGAGGGCTGTCTCAACGCCGTAGGGATGTGCGGACAAGGTTTTATGATCGGACCAGGCTTGGCGGTCTACCTGCGCAAACTGATCACCGACGACGTCGACGAAGAGACCCAAGAAGTATTGGACAAGCTGAGCTTGTACCGAGAATTTGCCAAAGCAGAGAAATTGAAATAAGCGCGCTATTCCGGCTTCTCAGCCAAGTGACGGCGTGACAAATCCAAGCCTTGGGTGAGCAAGCCAAGCTGCGCCGTTGCCAGCCAAATCCAAAACAGGGAGAGAAAGAGGGTTGCCCAGCGCATCAGATTGGGCAACCCCAGACGAAGGTTTTCTAATTGAGTGCGCAGGGTGAGGGCTGTTTGACGATATTGCCTCAAGATCTCTTGTGCTCCTTCGAGATTGCGCTTAACCTGAACGACCTCACGGCGCACCTTCTGGATATCCGTTTGGGCAGTTGCCAAGTTCGCGCTGGATTTGGCGAGGTTATCCTGCATTTCTTGAAAAGAGCGGGGTAAACCATCCAAGCTGATCGAGACATTGTTTAGGGCAATGTGCAAGGGGACTTCAGGCGCATAAGGGTCGCCGGGGAAAAATGGGATCGCCGTCAAGGTGCGCAAGACCCCGTCAATGACCCGAGCGCTTTGCTGAGCAGAATCTAGGGAAGTCTGTGTCGAACGGATCGTATCGGGCAAATCCTCCCCGACCACTGCACCGATGGTGTCTAACAATGGCAGGGTGTCGGTAATCGATCGCGAGAAGGTTTGCACCGTTTCATCGAGGGTTTGGATGGTCAAGCGGGTGGCATCGAGGGTTTGAGAAGCTACTTCTAAGCCTTGCGCAGTCATATCCATGACCGACGCGGCAAGCTCTAGTTGAGCCTGCAGCGCCTCGGTCAAGCGGGGTGTATACATCCAAGTGAAAACCAAGCCGATCAGGGATAAAGCCAGCCCCAAGGTTGCAGAGAAGATCAGCACGCTTCCAATTAGGGAAGAGAAAAGGCGTTTCATAGAGAACCCTCCAACGGGGATACGGAGTGAAGAAATTGTAACACGAACAAGCTTAACCCAATCCTTCCGAGGAAGTTCGTTTTGAATAGGAATAGCTAACCCTTCCGTCAAAGGGCTAACGGAAGGGAGAACAGCAAATCTACTCTCCGTTCAGAAGAGAGCAGGAGGTGTACAAGCAAAATTGAACACGGTCATCCAGCAAAATTTTGGAAAAGCCTAACTCGAGCTTTTGCTTGAGCTGGATTCTTCCAAGTATCCGATGAGCAGCACCAGAAAACCGCCAAAGTTGGCGAGGTCAGCGATGTTGAAAGCGTTGGGCAATAGGACGATGAAGATGTCGGTCACATACCCAAGCCAAAGGCGGTCGATCAAATTCCCCGTAAATCCGCCCAAAAGCAAGCCAAACGCCCACCGCATATAGGGTTCTGAAGCCGCGATGCGGGGATAAAAAAACAAAATCAACCCGATCACCACGAAGGCAAAAATCGTTATGAACGGCCCTCCTTCTTCTCCCAACAAACCAAACGCTGCAGCGGGGTTGTCAATATGGACAATACGCACAGCACGCCCCAAAGCGGGGATGAGCGTGCGCGACTCCCCCAATGGGATCGTCGCCCGCACCGCCGCCTTGCTCAGTTGATCGAGGAGGAGAATGGCGAGAGGGAGATATATCAGTTGCTGCCTAGAGTGCACAATTGGTGAGCTTATAGACCGAGATGACATTCCAATGTAACTACGGTGTAGCACCCAACTCCTTTAATAATTCCTCAGCCTGTGAGGTCAAGTCCTCATCGGTGCTCAGTTCAATGACTTTACGGAAGTCCGCAATAGCATTATCAGTAAGGCGTTTTGAGGCATAGATTTGCCCGCGGATAAAATAAAATTCGGCCATCTGAGGAGCCAACTCAATAGCTTTATTTATATTATGCAAAGCACTATCATAATCCTCCAAGTCCAAATAAACACCAGCTAAACGGAAATATCCGGACGGATCTTCAGGAGACATCTCAATATACTTTCGAAAGTCCTGAACAGCTTGTTCCAACTGCATTAGTTGCCAGTAAACCGTTCCCCGGTTGAAGTAGATATCAGCTTTAGAAGAGTCTAATTCAATCGCCTTATTGAAATCCACCAAAGCCTTTTCAAAATTCCCTTGCATGGCATAGACACTTGCTCGATTGGAATAAGCACTTGCATATTGTTGGTTAATTTCAATAGCAAGGGAAAAATCAGTCAATGCTTCTTCTAACTTCTGATGTCCCGCAAAGAACATACCACGGGTGTTGAGGATAGTTGCGTCTTGGGGTTTCAGTTCAACCGCTTTGTTAAAGTCTGCCAAAGCACTTTCATAATCTCCCTTTAAGTCTTTGGCAATGGCACGTTGCAGATAAGCTAATGCATAATCCGGTTGTTCGGACAGAATTCTATCAAAGATCTCAATCGCTTTGTCCACTTCTCCCTTTTGTAGTAAAGCTTTACCCTCTTCATACTGTTGTTCAGGAAGATTCGCAGTGGGGGAGGATGATAATGTTGGAGGTAGGCTAGGGAATGGTGATTGTGGAGATGGGGTGCTCGGTTCCGCGGCCGGGAGCGTGGCAGGAGATGTACAAGATATCAAGGCAAAAGCTGCCAAGAGAAGAGTTAATCTACATATCTTTAAAGGATGCAAAGAGATAGGTTTCATCAAGAAACTCCTTGAGATTCACAACGATTATTGAGAATAACAGAAAAATTATACCATCAACAGCAAA
>CAKZNJ010000355.1 GCA_937129505.1 uncultured Anaerolineae bacterium
CTCCCTCACCCCCGGCCGCTCTCCCCCGAAAGGAAGAGGGGGCAAGCTGCCTTCCCCCATTTGGGGGAAAGGCTGGGGATGAGGGGCGCTTGGTCGGGATGACACAGAGGCATGTCGTCTGCGCTTCCATGAGGAGAGGGCTGTGTCCGCCCCCCTCTCAAACTGCGCTCGCAAAGACGGTCAGAGTGGGACACTCCCATGATGTTTGCTTCTCCTTTTCCTGCGCGCAAGATGCACCCCGTCCCAACCCCGAATACTTAAAACCGTAACCCTTAACTCAAAACTCAAATATAATCGACCTTAATGAAACGAACGAGATGGCTTTTGGCTTTGGCAATCCTGCTGTTGGCGGGCGGCGTGGCAGTCTGGTTGATCAGCCAACCGCGTTTGGTCGCCGTTGAACCACTCCCCGCGGCGACAGGGGTGCCGGGCAGTGCCTCTCTACGCCTTTCCTTTTCTCATCCGATGCAGCCAGACTCCGTCCTGCAGCGTTTGCAAATTCAACCCCCCATGGCGGGAGAGTTCCGCTGGGAAGATAAGACGCTGGTTTTCACCCCCTCTCGCCCCTGGCAGAGCGGCTCGACCGTGCGCATCCGCCTCAATCGTGGTGCCCAAGCTCACGCGTTTCCTTATCGCCGCCTCAGCCAAGAGATTGAGTGGACATTTCAGATTGGCTACCCCAGTGTCCTGTATCTGTACCCCTTCGATGGACAAGCAGGTCTGTATCTGCTTGATCCCCTCCAAGGTAACACGCAGCTCCTCTCCCAAGCGGGACAGGAAGTCTTTGATTATTCTCTTTCCGCAAACGGCGCGGTGATCCTATTCACTGCACGGCTGGGGAAAGGGAGTGCTATCTACCGCTTGGAACGGCACGACAGCCGTGTGCAAACCGTTCTGGAGTTCCCCAATGGACAAGTGCGCTCCGCTCAGCTCTCGCCTTCGGGTGACTATATCGCCTATGAGCTGACTGAATTGAGCGAAGCCAATGCCCCGACGCATGTTTGGGCGTCGCCTTATCCCCCTCAGGGACAGGAACAAGCGCTTCGTCTGGGCGACGCTGGTCAAATCAGCCGTGCCCCGATGTGGTCAGCCCAAAATCTTCTCGCCTATTACGATGCAGCGACCCGCCATTATCGTTTTTACGACCCCGAAGCCCGGCGCGAAGTGGATGCTGTTGAATGTCAGACCGGCGAGAAAGGGATTTGGTCACCGACTGGCGAGTCCTTTCTCTTCGCCGAAATTCTGCCCCAGTCGGGCACTTTCCCCACCAGCCACCTGTTTTTGTATCATCTCCCTACGCGGCAGTTGACTGACCTTAGCCAGCGCGAAGCCATAGAAGATCTTGGAGGAGCATTTTCACCACAAGGCGATCGCTTGGTTTTTGCCCGCAAATTTCTCGATGCCGTGCAATGGACGCCCGGCCGCCAACCTTGGTTGCTCAATCTTGCCAACAACGAAGCGCGCCCACTGCTGGTCGAAGCTGCTTACAATCATTATGATTTTGCTTGGAACCCCAATCCCGATCAAATTCTGTATGTCCGCTTTAATCAGATGAGCTTGACGGAACCTCCCGAAATCTGGGTTATGATGGGGGATGGTTCCCAACCTCGCCAACTCGTCAAAGGAGGTTATGCACCGCAATGGATACCATGATCCCGATTGGAGAACCTGCTCCTGATCTTTCGCTGCCCGATTTGGTTGGTCGCCCGCACCGTCTCTCGCACTTTCGCCGCCGGGTGGTGGTGGTTAACTTTTGGTCGGCAGAGTGCCCTCATGCCGCCCGTGTCGATGAGGAGATACACAAGCTCTGTTGCCAATGGGGAGATCTGGTGGTGTGGGTTTCCATCGCCAGCAATGCTAACGAACCGTTGGAGCTGTTGCGCACGGTGGCGGCTAAGCGAGCTTTGCCGCTGGTATTGCTCGACCGCAACCATCAAGCGGCAGATCAATTTGGGGCGGTAACCACGCCGCATCTCTTTGTCCTCGATGCCCAGGGCATCCTTCGCTATCAAGGGGCGTTTGACGATGTCACCTTTCGCCAGAAGACACCCAGCCGTTTCTACCTTGCCGAAGCTGTATCAGCCGTGCTGGCGGGTAAGCAGCCTGATCCATTCGAGACTTCCCCCTACGGCTGTACGATCGTGCGCTATTAGCCTCTAGGCAGGTATGATTTTCCGCCGCGCCCGCCATTCCAGCGGCAGCAGCGCAGCATACAGGGCACGGCTGAGCGGAACTTCGACCTCGTAGCGTTCTCCTAAGCGCACCACTGCGCCGATAAGCTGATCAAGCTCCGAGGGACGCCCTTCGCCCAGATCGCGCGCTAATGAGGCGACCGTTTGGGGAGGCATCTGCTCAATAAATCTGAGCCGTCTTCCGATCGCTTCGGCGGGCAACAGCACGCCGGCTGCCCTAGCTACCTTCCAGATTTCCAGCATCACTTCTTCGAGCAAGCGCCGGGTAGGCGCTACCTGCAAAATTTCCCCGGCTGTCGAACGACTGACTGCTCCGAGCGCGCCAAAGGCAGCGATAAAGAGGAACTTATCCCACAGGGCAACGCCAATATCCTCGGCGATCACTGCCCGAACGCCGGCGCGCTCAAAAAGCGCTTGGATCTCCATTGTTCGCGGCGACAGACGCCGGTCTAGCTCACCAAAAATAATCGTGGGGTCAATTCCGACATGGTAAATCATCCCTGGGGCGAGGATAAAAGTGGAAATTTGGCATAAGCCACCCAAGACAACCTCTTTTCCTAGCGCATTGGCAAGTTGAAAGGGGGCTTCGACGCCGTTTTGCAAAGGCAGGACAACGGTGTTTTTCCCTATCAAGGGGCGCATCGCCTGCGCCGCTTCTTCGACCTGCCAGGCTTTTACGCCGACCAACACCAAGTCCACCTCACCGACCGCCGCCGGCTGATCGGTCGCCAAGCTCGGCTGCACGGTGAATTCTCCTGAAGCGCCGCTTACCCGCAAGCCCTTCTCTTGGATGGCGCGCAGGTGTTCCCCCCGCGCCATCAGACAGACCTCCACGCCGGCTCTCAAAAGGCGCGCCCCAAAGTAACCTCCTACCGCGCCGCTGCCAAATACCGCCACACGCATAGATGCCTCCCAACAGTTTTATCAGGTGTGCCCCTCTATCCTTGACACTTTTTTTACATCGTGATAATCTTACGCCCGTTAAGGTCGTTTCTTTGCCTGAACAAGGTGAGAAGCGCACGTAATCTTACCAAAGAAAGATGGAGATCGAAAGATGAGTGAACGTATTGTTGGCACTGTCAAATGGTTCAACGCCGCAAAGGGCTACGGATTTTTAGGGCGTGAAGATGGTGAAGATGTGTTTGTCCATTTCACCGCCATTCAGACAGATGGTTACCGCAAATTGGTAAAAGACCAAAAAGTTGAGTTTTCAATCGAGGAAGGTCCAAAAGGATTGCAGGCAGCGAATGTTGTTCCCCTGTCATAACCGGTAAATAAAACAACAACATAAAAACTCCCAGCAGGGTCATGTTGAGATGACCCTGCTGATTTTTTAAGATTGGTTTGCTTGCCAGTGGGTGTGGAAGGTTCCTTCTTGATCGATGCGCTGATAGGTGTGGGCGCCAAAATAATCGCGTTGGGCTTGGATGAGATTGGCTGGCAACCTTTCACTGCGCAAACTATCGAAGTAAGCCAGGGAGGCGCTCAGGGCAGGGACCGGGATGCCCTTGCCGATGGCGTGTTGGATGGTCTGCCGCCAGGCGGTTTGCGCGTTGGTGAGGGCTTGACGGAAGGAAGGATCAAGGATGAGGTTGGTCAGGGTAGGGTTCTCTTGATAAGCGCGCCGAATGTCGTTCAGTAGGCGGGCGCGGATAATGCACCCGCCGCGCCAGATGCGCGCCACCTCGCTCAAATCGAAGTCATACCCGTAAACTTTACTTGCTTGCCTGAGCAGGCTCATCCCTTGGGCGTAAGAACATACTTTGGCGGCATACAATGCTTGCTCAAGGGCAGCAACGTTCAGGGGTGCTGTCTCTGCGCCAGCGAGAGAAAGTTCGCCGAAGGTACGGGCGACTTCGAGACGCGTTGCCCGTTGGGCGGAGAGGGCGCGCGCTTCTACAGCCGCCTGCAGGGTGGGGATCGGAATGCCCAACTCCAGCGCCTCTTCAGAAGTCCATTTACCCGTGCCTTTCTGTTCTGCCACATCGAGAATCTTCTCCACCAGTGGCGCCCCGCTCTGAGGGTCGGCGACGCCAAAAATGTGCGCCGTGATTTCGATCAGGTAAGAGTTCAGCGCCTCCTGATTCCAGGCGGCGAAGGTGCGGCTGATCTGCTCGGCGTTCAACCCCAAGCCGCGGTGCAATAAGTCATACGTTTCGGCAATAAGCTGCATATCGGCATATTCGATGCCGTTATGCACCATTTTAACGTAATGTCCCCCGCCCCCACGCCCCAAGTAGGTTACGCAGGCTTCGCCGTCCACCTTGGCCGCAATAGCTTGCAGTAAACCTTCAAGCGCTTGGTAGGCGGCGGGGTGACCGGAAGGCATCAGGCTTGGACCCTTCAAGGCGCCCTCTTCGCCGCCAGAGATGCCCATGCCGAGATAGAGGAAACCCTGGGCTTCCAATTCCTTTGAGCGCCGTTCGGTGTCTTGGTAGAACGAATTGCCACCGTCAATGAGAATATCCCCCCTCTCTAAATGGGGGAGAAGCTCAGCAATCACTTGGTCAACAGCATTGCCTGCCTTCACCATCATCAAAACTCGCCGGGGTCGTTTAAGCAGGGCGGCAAGCTCAGCGAGAGTTTCGGCGCCAACAATCTGCTTCTGGCTCGCCTGCTCAGCAAGGAACTGACGTGTGCGTTCTGCCGTGCGGTTGTATACGGCAACTCGGTAGCCATTCCGCTCGATGTTCAACGCCAAGTTCTGGCCCATCACGGCCAATCCGATAACACCGATATCACATGTTTCCATTCGGGGTACCTCCAGCCCTGATTATACCCTTGCCCGACACCTTACAAAATTGGAAGGTCGCGGAGAGCAACTCTTCGCTATAATGGAAGTGACACTAGGGCGAGTGTCATCTTAGGAACAAGCCGTAAGGCTTGTTCTTTTTAATTGGCCGTCAGCAGGCGTTGTTGCTCAAGATGGGCGTCAGGGGAGCAGAGCCTGACATAGTCCAGCACCTTCTGCCAATAGGCTTGGATGGCACTTTCAGGCACGCCGCTCGGCGCATAGGTGACATACAGGACATGGGTGGTTTGCGGTGTGATCGGAGACCGATGGTCCTGCCCATAGAGGATAGAGCAGCAAATCTCCTCTTCATCCCGCATAATCATATCAAGAGGGGGGATTTGCTTGACTGCCCCGCCCATCTGGCAAAATGTATCGCCCTTTTGGGCAATATCAATCCAAAGCCTGTTGGCGAGTTGGTCTGCATCATGGCTGGCGGTCAAGGCGAAGGTCTCTAATTCGGCCATAAAATTGGCATCAACCAAAGGAGAGACTTGGGGAAGGTTTTTGCCTTTATGGACCAGCGATTCAAGCTGTAGAAGGACGTGGTAAGTTTTATCAAAGCGTTTGTAGTAGCGTACATATTCCTGCATGACGGGCAAGTTAATCAGCTCGGCGCGGCTAAGCTGCCCATATTGTTGGCGCAGAGTTTCTGCCACCCTGAGTTTGTGTTCGTTGAGAGGCGCACAGGGTTGCTGGTTGTTCACCCCCGAGATCTCCAATAAACCGATAGATGCTCCCACATGGGTGGTGCGCCATGCCGGCGTGGTTTCGACACTGATCATTCTGCTACTCTCCTTGTCTGGGCAACGAATGCTCCAATTTTAACATAGCTGGGCTTTGTGTACTTTCTGTTCGATTCTCCCTTCTTTGCAGTTTTGCGTAGGTGCAGGTGAGAAGGTGGTTGGGGAGAGCTCAATTCGCCGCGGGGTGTCTCCTCCAGCGCAACGCGGTAAAATAGCCCATCGAAGATGACGCACAGCAGTTCGCCTTTTTCTCCTCCCTTGCGGGATGGCTCCAAGCGCACGCCCCGTTTACTCAATAGCCTGTTTGCCCTTTACCTGATCGGTCTGCTGGGATGGTTTCTCCTGTATCAGCTCAGTGGCGACCGCTTTGCGTTTGTCTCGCTCTTCTCCATGTTGGCATTCTATGGCTTTGTCCCCTTGCCGCTGGTCGCGATTTGGGCGCTGTGGCGGCGGCAAGCCTTTCTGCTTCTGTTGCTCATGCTCGATTTCGGGGCGTTTTTCGCTTTGTGGGGGCAGGCTTTCCTGCCAAAGGCTAACCCGGCGATCCAGCCCCAACTGACTGTTCTGACCTACAATGTGCTGGGGTGGAACGAGGACGTGGCAGCGCAGGTCGAAACGATCCGCGCCCTCGCTGCGGATGTGGTTTTTTTGCAGGAGTTGAACCCTACCTTGGCGGCGCTGGTGGAGGAGCACCTCTCCGAGCAGTATCCCTACCGCATTTTGGATGCGCAGGTTGGTGTGGAAGGGATGGGAACGCTGAGCAAGTTTCCCCTTGAGCGGGTGGCGAGCGTCCCAGCCCTGGGATGGGTAGGGGAGCCGCAGTGGCTCAAGCTCGAATGGCAAAATTGTGAGATTGAGTTGATGAATGTCCACATGGCGCCGACCAACTTTTTGGATGCCGCCCATATTCAGCACACCAATGCCCTGCGACAGGCACAGGCACGGTGGATTGTTGCCCAGATCAAACCCGAAAAGCCCCTGATTGTCGCTGGAGACACCAACAGCGTCCCCCTGAGCGATTCCTACCGCATCTTGCGCCAAGGGCTTCAAGATGCCTGGCAGGTGAGCGGGTGGGGGCTGGGTCATACCTTTCCGGGCCGCGGCGGAGCTGGCAGTTCACGGCCACAAATTTTCGGGGTTTATGTGCCAAAATGGCTCTTGCGCATCGACTACATCTTTTACACAACCCATTTTCAAGCAACGCAGTCGCGCCTGACACCTTTCGATGGGATTTCTGATCACCGCGGCGTCTGGGCGAGTTTGGGATGGCTGGGCGAGTGTGACAGTTCGAAGCCGTGATAAAATTGGAGAATGTTTCGTGGAGATG
>CAKZNJ010000356.1 GCA_937129505.1 uncultured Anaerolineae bacterium
GATCGGCACGGCGGTAGCCGAAGTCGAAGTGGCTGGCAAGGTGTTTACAATCTACAATGTTCATCCCGACGGTTCAGACACAGCGATGATGGCATTTGCCCAAACCCTGCTGAAGCAAATCGGCGAAAAGGGCTATGTCATCGCGCTGGGGGATTACAATTTGCGCGATGACGAGCCGGCTTATCAATTAATTGCTGAGCGGTTAACCAATGTATGGGAAAGCCTTTACCCCTCGAAAATAAGCCCCGAGGGGATCGACATGTCGGGCAGAAACCGCATTGACCACATATTCATCACGGCGCCGCTGCAGCCGCGCTGGGCAACCTATGTGCTGCCACCCGAGTCGGCTACCGATCACCCTGTCCATTCGGCGGAGGTCTTTTGGGAAAAATGAGCCAACGCCCCGATAAATTGGGTTATAATCCAGAAAGCTTGCCCCAAGGACGGGCATTGCGACAGTTGCTTGGGGCTTTTATCAAGCGCGGCGGGGGGAATGTCCGTTTCCCTGCGATGCTCGCACAAGTTCAACGATTCGGAGGGTAAAATGTCTGATCAATTTGAAAACGTCACCATCATAAAGAAAGCCAACGTTTATTTCGATGGCAAAGTGACCAGTCGAACGGTTCTGTTTGCCGATGGCAGCCGCAAGACCCTGGGCTTCATGTTGCCGGGTGACTATGAATTCAACACTGGTGCGCGCGAAGTGATGGAAATTCTCGCTGGTGAGATGGAGGTTTTACTGCCCGGACAGGAAAACTGGCAAACCTTTCGCGCTGGCGATTCCTTCGAGGTGGCGGCAAACTCTTCGTTCAAGCTGAAGCTGCACGTGCCGGTGGATTACTGCTGTTCGTACGGTTAGGCGAGCGCTTCGGATCTCAGCTGAAGCTGCGGCGCTCAAAAAGCACCGCTGGGCAGAGGGGATGAAGCGGGGGTGAGAGGCACGCAGGGGAAGGATGGGGTGGAGGTCGCTGGCGCTCCTTCGATATGACATAGGGAGACGCTGGTGCTCGTTCGGAATGACATTTTGTCAGAAGAGACCAGCTTTCCCCAAAACCTCTCGCGCACAACCTCAATCGCTTGGTTATAATGAAAAAAAATGGATCAATTTTTACAATCCCTCGCAATGCGCCTCTGGCCCGAGCTGAAGAGCTACAACGAACCGCGGCGCATGATCGGCACGGCTGAGGTCATTTCCTTCCTGTACACCCTTCCCCTCGCTATCGGTGGCCTCATCTGGTTGAGCCACCTCACCGATCTGGAGCTGATCCGCCAGCAGTGGCAACTTTTTTTGGTGCTGGGCGGTTTGCTTTATTTATTCACCCGCTTGGATTATTTTATCATTTTCGAAATCCGCCCCGAACGCTACGGCAGCGCAAAAGGTTCACTTGCTGGCATGGCACAGTGGACGGCGGTCTTCCTGTTGGGCGCGACGGCGCTATGGCTGTCGATCGCCATTGAGACTGTCCGCTATCTCATCAATCAGCGCACCAACCGTTCGGTCGGTGTTCGCTGGGACCTTGCCCGCAACTTGACCCACGATTTGGCGAACTACTCCCTTGCCTATCTTGCGGCATTGACTGTTTATCAACGTCTGGGCGGGCGGCTGCCGCTAGCCGCTCTAGACCCCCATTCCATTTTGTTGGGGATGGTGGCGCTCGGTGTTCACCTGCTGGTCTTTCTATTGATTTGGGGGGTGTATTTGCTTTACGGTTTCTACACCCAGTATCATCTCGCCGGCAGACAGGGCTTGCGCGCTCTGTCTTTCTTCATCCTGCTTGCTTTGGGTTTACCAAATTTGGTGCATCCCTTTGCCATTCAAGCGGCGGCGATCTACACGCAACATGGCTGGGTTGCTTTTCTGTTTTTTATTTCAGGTTTGTTTCTCTTGGCTTTACTCGCTCGCCAGCTCTCTTGGGCGGCCGAGAGCAGCCGCCAACGCACGCGGCAACTAGAAATGCTGGAAAGCCTGAGCCGCGCCATCATTAATTCACCTCCCGACGCATCCAAGCTAGCTGAGCTTTTGGAAGAACATGCCCCCGCAATGCTGCCCTCGGCACGGTTGGTGATCTCACTCAAGCCGGATCAGGTGATGGTCAAACGGCCGGCCGATTGGGAAATCGACCTGCAACCGCTGCTGGCGTGGTGCAATCAACAGCAAACTTCGCAAGTCTATCTGGCGAAAGAACCTCTCCCTTGGCAGAACACTTCCCAAGAACACGACCCCGTCATCCTCACCCCGATCTTGGACATCGAGAGCGGGCAGACGATCGGTTGCATCTACGTTGAACTGCGGAGTTTAGCGCAGCCGTGGGACCGCAAAGCGGTCGCCGGCTTATTGCCCGGCTTGAAAACACTCGCCGATCAGATTGCCTCTGCGTTGCATCAGGCTCAGGTTTACACCGAAACTCTGAACTACCAACGCACCCTGCAGGAGCTAAAATTCGCCGGGCGCATCCAATCGAGTTTACTCCCCGATGAGATTCCCATCCTGCCCGATTGGGAACTGGCTATGACAATGTTGCCCGCTCGGGAAACCAGCGGTGACTTTTTCGATTTTATCCCCTTGGCAGAGGGGAGAATCGGCATCTTAGTTGCCGATGTCGCTGATAAAGGCTTGCCGGCTGCCTTGTATATGGCGTTGTGTCGTACCCTGATTCGCACCTATGCTATAGAATACGAAGATGCCAGCCCAGAAGTAGTCTTCTTTGCGGTGAACGAACGCCTGTTGAAGGACGCCCGCATCAACCTGTTTGTCACCGCCTTTTACGGCATCCTTGACCCCAAAAACGGCTTGTTGACCTATTGCAATGCTGGCCATAATCCACCCTATTGGTTCAACCGCGCCAACCGCAAAGTGATCGCTCTCTCGCCGACAGGGATGCCTTTGGGGATCGAAGAGGATCAGGTGTGGAAATTGGAGAGCATCCAAATCCAACCCAGCGATACCTTGATTCTCTATACTGATGGCATCCCTGATGCCCACAATCAAGCGGGCGAGTTTTATCGCGAGAAACGGTTGGTCGAAACGGTGCAAGCCGCCTGGGATTTGCCCGCCCAAGACCTGCTGATTCGCATTTTAGATGATGTGCAAAACTTTGTCGGCGATGAAGCACAGTTTGATGATATCACCCTGATGGTGCTACGCCGCAACTTCCCCGAAAACGCTGCTTACCCATAAGATTACCTTCTGCGCTTGAACAAGCGCATCACGTTGCCCTGCCCAGCCGTGGAACGGTACTCCAGTTTATCAACCATCTTTTTGATCAAATAAAGACCAACCCCCCGCGTTTTGAGCTGCTTGAGGGGCTTGCCGATCTGAGGCGGCGGCACCTTGGCTGGGTCAAAGGAGATTCCCTGATCGCTCAGGGTTACCAAGATGCCGTCGCTGCGCACTTCCACTTGGCAGTCGATCATGCCGCGATCTTCACCGCCGTAGGCGTGATCGATGATATTACAGCAGGCTTCATCAACTGCCAACTGAATGGCATAAATTCCCTGGGCATCTAACTGCGCCTCTTGAGCGGCCTGAGCGACAAATTCGCGGATCTCGTTGAGGCTGTCATACCGTCCTGCAAAAATGCGTCGCGCTGTTCTAAAAACCTTTGCCAATTAAAAACTACCTACTGCGCTTGCGACATCATCGAAGATTTTGAAATATTTGCCCATCCCAACCAAGTTGAGCGACTCGCGAATTTGAGGTTGTACATTGACCAGCAAAACCTCGCCACGGTTGAAACGCTTGCATTTCTTCTGGGTGTTGATCAGCACCCACCAGCCCTTGGAAGAGATAAAATCTACCTCGCCTAAGTCCATAACCAGCCGAAAACGGCCAGCCTCGGTGATCTCTTCCAGCTTTTCTTCTAAAATCGGGGCAGTGGCGCTGTCCAAACGTCCACTGATGCGCACCAGATCGCACCGCTTGAATTGGGAATGTTTGATCTCCATCCTTCGCTCCTCCGTACAATCGAAACTGCTGTCCACCCCGCTGGGGAACAGATAGGCAGATTATAACATGAGCGCCTTTGTGCTATACTGCATAGCAACAAGACGACCGCAAGCAGCTTTGGCGGTTGATTTCCCTTCCTAATGAGGGCTGTGCCGATGAAACAAACTTTCTGGATTTGGTTGACGGCTACAATAGCCTTGATGGCGATTTTGAACTGGGTCAGCGCTCCCTTGGTCAATGATGTTGCCCCTTATGGATTGTTTTCGTGGCAGCTTGCGGGCACTCCGCAGCGGGCGCAGTCGATTCTGAACTCGTGGGACGAACGCACCAGATATCTGGCGGCTTTTGGCTTGGGGTTGGATTACCTCTTCATGGTGGTCTACACCGTCACGCTGAGCGGTGCTTGCCGCTGGAGCGCGGCGAAAATCGGCCGCCCCACCTTGGCTAAGCCGCTGATTGCCCTAGTTTGGACTGCCGCAGTGCTGGATGGAGTTGAAAACGCCTTTTTGGGCATTGCGCTGATCGGCGGGGCGGTTTCCCCTTACCCCGAAGGGGCAGCGTTCAGTGCGGCAGGAAAATTCGCCCTGCTCTTTGGGGCAATGGGGTTTGTGTTTGTCGGACTGTTTGTTGCCCTGCTGCGGCGGGGGAACGGGAAGTAGAGCAGGGGAGGATGTTGTCGTCCTCTTCCCCTGATGGGGAGGGCTGGCGGCGCCGCCCGCCGCTCTCCAGGCGGGTGCACCTGCGCGGGCGGACATGGCTGCATGAGACAATTAATTGCGCTCCTTTGCCTTCTGCCCTTACTCTATGGTCCATCGTATGAAAAGAGAAAAGCGTGGCAAAACTGGTTAGACCGTGGCATTGGATATAGGATCAACTTTGTAGCACGTGACACAGAACGGAAGAAATCTTTGATATACTGCAACTCATGCAAACCAAGGTTTGGCGGGTCGATCCGCACTCTCCTGACCCTTCCCAGATTGCCGAGGCAGCCCAAGCCATCCTTGCCGGCCAACTGGTGGCTTTTCCGACCGAGACAGTGTACGGTTTAGGCGCCAATGCTTTCAACCGCGACGCAGTGCGGCGCATTTTCATCGCCAAGGGCCGCCCAGCCCAAGACCCACTGATTGTGCATCTGGCTTCGGCGGCGCTGCTGCCTCAAGTTGTCCGCCAAATTCCCCCGCTGGCAGAGCGATTAGCAGCGCTTTTCTGGCCGGGGCCGCTGACGCTGGTGCTTCCCAAGCACCCTGCCATTTTCGATGAAATTACTGCCGCTCTGCCCACCGTGGCGGTGCGGGTGCCTGCTCATGCGGTTGCCTTAGAGTTGTTGCGGGCAAGCGGTGTGCCGATTGTCGCCCCTTCTGCCAACCGCTTTGGGCATGTCAGCCCAACGACTGCTCAACATGTCTTAGAAGACCTCGAGGGGGTCATCGAAGGGGTGTTGGATGGAGGGGCAACAACCGTTGGGGTTGAGTCAACGGTCCTGGATCTGACTTGCTCGCCGCCACGCCTCCTGCGCCCCGGCGGTGTCTCTCTGGAAGCCTTGCAAGCCCAAATCGGCGAGGTGTTATACACTCCCCGCTTCACTTCCGCAGCAGAGGAACTTGCTCCCCAACCATCGCCGGGCTTGTTGGCAAAGCATTATGCCCCGCGAGCTGAGCTTTGGTTGTTTACGGGCGAGAGAGAAGGGGTATCGGGGAAAATGCGTCAAGCTGCGGTTGAGTTGGGCAAAACAGGGCGGCGGGTGGGGGTGTTGATCAGCGAAGAGCAGCAGGGCAGCTTTGGGGACTTGGCCGTGGAGGTCTATTTATTGGGCAGTGAAAAGCGTTTGGACGATATGGCAAAGCGGTTATACGTGGGACTGCGGGCTTTGGATCGGCAGGGGGTTGAGGTGATCTTAGCCCCAGAGGTCGTAGCGGAGGGTTTAGGGCTGGCGATTCGCGATCGATTAAGGCGGGCGGCGACGCGAGTGGTGGAATAAGTGAAAATTGCACCTTGCGAAGGATGGACGGGTTAGGTAAAATAAGGATATGCGGGCGTCGCCAAGTGGTAAGGCATCAGCCTTCCAAGCTGACATTCGCGGGTTCGAATCCCGTCGCCCGCTCTAGTGAGCATGAGGGGTAAGACGAGAGGGGCCCGTAGCTCAGCGGCAGAGCGGACGGCTCATAACCGTTTGGTCGCAGGTTCGAATCCTGCCGGGCCCATGATCCTTGCTTGGCAATCCAACTAATCGTCAGCGAATATAATCGAACGAGAAAGCGAAGGTTTCCTCAACCTTACAGAACCGACCAGACATTCTTTTCGGCTTGAGTTCAGCGCATATCCGGCGCTGATTGACAAAGTGGAAGATGTTTGGGGAAGTGCTGAAGGGAAAAGCGCGGAATGGCGAAAGACATGCTCGCGTTCTATCAATTTGCCCAAGGCAGCGCAGCGGTGCTTGTGCTAGTAGCCAAGTGTGGGGAGGATAGGTTTTTACTTACCGATCACAGGTCGTCTTGCAGAGCTTCGGGGTGTTCCTTGATCCAACGCTGAAAAGCCGAGGCGACAATAAGGAGATCACCCAGATTCTCCCGTGCGATCTGATAGAGTTCTTTTTCCCCAAATTCATGATAGAAATGCACCATGCGGTTGCGATACCCCGCCAACAGACGTAGGATTCGCCCCTCCTCGGCGGTCAGGATGCCTAGCCGTTGCAGTTCGGCGCTGATTTGTTTGTATTCCGTCACACCGATAGCAAAACCTTTTGCCAAGATATGCCATCCCACGTCAAGCAGGGCTTCTAAGGCGCGGCGCAAGTACGATTCGAGGGCGCTGGCATTCCGTTCGTCAGAGAAAAATGCTTGCCGGCTCTCCAGAGGTAGGGCGTGGATTTTGGCAAGCATTTGTTCCATTAAGGCAAGGCGGTTGAGGACAATTCGGCGGGAGACTTTGCCGGGCATCATGTCAATCTTTTCTCGATCAGGTCTAACCGTTCGCGCTCCAACGGAATTAAGTCTCCAGCGCGACGCAAAACGAATAGATTATACTCGTCCGCTTGGTAATGATCACGTTCGTAGAGACGCTCGCCCCGAATAATGTTAGCCGCCAAGAAAGGATCGGCTTCGGGTAAGAGGATTAGATCAACGCGGTTGACCCCAAAGAAATACTCTAGGGCAATGGTCAAGGTGACTTTTTTGCGGGCGCTGAGAAGACGAGCAGGCAACACGCCAATATCTAGGTCGCTGCTACTGTTGGTCATTGGCTGGTTTTCCATTACAAGACGAGCCGCCTCCTGCCCGCGGCTGCCGAAGACGTACAGGATCTCTAGCGAAAATTGCTCGCACAGTTTGGCGAGTCGCTGCTTAGGAAGCATGGTTAAATTATACAGCAGGTGGTGGTCTCATCTTTTGAGAGTGTGATGGCGAAAATCACCGCTGACAACCACATTATTTTAGAGCCAGCTGACAAAAATTTTTTTATCGTAAATGTCCTATTGAAGGTGCCTATGTCATGTCGGAAGCAGTCTCACCCCTGTCATGTCGAACGCAGTGACCTATGCTCACTGACGGTCTCTCAGACCAAGACATCATCGGCCTGCTGTGCCCTATTTTTATATCATACTAGACATCT
>CAKZNJ010000357.1 GCA_937129505.1 uncultured Anaerolineae bacterium
AAGAAGCATCCCCTTTCTCCCCAACGTCGTTGCTGCCGTTCGAACCGCTTTATTGACACAATTCATCACATCAATGCTAAGTATAATGTGGGCGTTCTCTGCTACTTAATAACAACAAACTTACTCTATGGTTACGCCCACCCACCTCTGATGCAGTTTATTTATTTGGACAATTATTGTTAATAAAAAATACGATAATTACAAATATTATTGATAAATGAAATCATACTGAAAAGAAACCATTGTGTCAAGAGCTTTTTCGCCAATTCCTGGCTTTGAATAAGCTACTCATGACATAATTGTGGGTGGCGCTAAAGAAAGGCAAAATCCAAGCCGAGCCTGACTTGCCTGCTCGGAAGCTGAGCAGGATTTATGTCATTACCTCATCAAGTGACGCATAAGCATCATGTTCCCATCTCGAAAAGACACGAGAGCCTCGTTCGACATGACATCGAGGCGGTGCCATTCCGAACGAGCGTAGGCGACTGAGGAATCTTGTAAGATGTCTCCCTGACCCTAATTGCCAATCACCCTCATTAATGTCTGTCCCATAAAGTATCGTTCAAAGAAGATGAGCGATGCCGCCCTAGCTCACAAAACAAACTCAAGAAAACACAGCCCCCTCATCACCCTTACGCTTCAGAGCCATTATCTCTTCCTTTTCCTTGGGAGTCAAAAAAGCAATTTCTAGGGCATTCCGTTGCGCTTGGGCAATTTGCTCAGCTGACAAACCCGCTTCCGGTGCAGCAACCTCATACTCATAGCGCAAGTCTATCCCGCTGATACCCGGGTCGTCCGTGTTAATCGTTGCCAGCAAACCTTTTTCAAGGAACTGGCGTAAAGGATGGGCAGCGTAACTGCTCACCGTGCTGGTTTGCACATTGCTGGTCAGATTTACTTCGATGCCAATCGCCTTTTGGGCGAGAAATTCCATCAGGTACGGGTCTTCAACCGCATGAACCGCATGGCCTAATCGTTCTGCGCCGAGCTCTTGCACTGCTTGCCAGACGGATCTTGGCCCAGCAGACTCGCCGGCGTGGATGGTAAGATGTAAGCCGTTCTGTCGAGCCCGTTGAAGGTGATCGGTGAACCACTCACCGGGATAATTTGCCTCATCGCCCGCTAAGTCAATGGCAACCAGATGATCCGCAAACGCCAACAGGGCATCCAGCTCCTGATAGGCAAGCTCCTGCCCATAGGTGCGGCTGAGGATCCCAATCAAGTTGACCTTCATCCCCGTTTCTTTTCGCCCAGCTTCAACACCATCGATCACGGCTTCAACGACGCCGTGCGGATCGAGGCGATGTGGTTGCGCCATAAAAAGCGGGCTAAAGCGCAGCTCGACATAATCCAAGCCTTCCTGATGGGCATCCAACACATTTTCGTAGGCAACACGGTGGCAAGCTTCATAGTCGGCAAGCACCCCCACCATATAGCGGAATTTTTCCAAGAACGCCATAACGCCGGGCTGCGGTCCGGTGACCTGAACAAAGGGGCGTAGACCCTCTTCATCTGTGGCAGGTAAAGGGATGCCGTGTTGTTCAGCCAACTCCAGGATGGTGCGCAAGCGGACATTGCCGTCTAAATGGCGATGCAAGTCGATGAAGGGTAAAGAGGGATCAATCATGAATGACCTCCGTAACGATGTTGTGGGGATGGGAAAATCGCTTGAGATAATCCACCTACCAGCCAAAAGCAGGTGATTGAATTATAGCAGGGTTGCTCTTCTCATTTGCAGAAGAAGCGCACGAACAACCCCAGCGCAATTTCGAGACAGGAATCACCCTGAGCCAAGAGAACGCTCCAAGGGCTGAAAACCGTCCCTCGTTTGTGGAGCACCGATTGTCCGGAACACAACCCTTGCCGGCCTAAACAGAATCAATTATTTATTGATTATATTGAGTAATAGTCTTGTAAATTTTTAATTAATTTGATATAATACTCAATAAATAAAAACCAGTTTGAACAACAAGATTGAAACATATGGCCGAAATGCCCACTGCCTGTCCGCTGTGTCAAGGGGAACTCATCATCAGCCGCTTCGAATGCCAAAGCTGTGAAACCACGTTCGAAGGGCGCTTTCATCCCCAAGCCTTTGCCAAGCTCAGCCCCGAGCAATGGCAATTCGTCAAGACCTTTATCCGCTGTGAGGGTAAAATCAAATCAATGGAAACGGAGATTGGTTTATCTTACCCAACCATCCGCAACCGCTTACACGAGATCATCCGCGCCTTGGGTTATGAACCTTACGGCACTGAAGAGAATCTGAGCGCCACCCCCGAACAACGCCAGCGCATCCTGCAGGCGCTCGAGCAAGGAGAAATCACGGTCAAAGAAGCCCTGCGTCTCTTAGAAGAAGGAGGCGAAGAATGAAAACCATTTACGAAAAATCCTTGGGCTTGACCCCACTCATCCAGATTGAGCAAGCAGGGGGAAATTTGCAAATCAAAGGTTGGATGCGAAGCGAAATCTTTATCAACAGTGACGATGAAGCAGTGGAATTGGTTGAAAAGGATGACGGTTTACTGCTGCGCACGCACACCGACTGCCTTATCCGTCTGCCGCGCGGGGCGCGCCTCGAGATCGGCCGCATTGCGGGGAATGTACGTCTAAAGTATCTGGATGCCGACCTCAAGATCGAACAGATCGGCGGTTCACTGGTCTGCCGCAGTATCGGCAACCTCTTCCTCAGCGCCGTGCAAGGGAACGTAATGGTCAAAGACGTCTTAGGCTCGATCTCCGCTCAACAAATCGGCGGCAGCCTGATTGCCAGGCGGGTTCAAGGAGAGATGTCTCTCGGACAAGTTGGCGGCAACTTAGATGCCCGTAACCTATGTGCTTCTTTGACGGCGACAGTGGGGGGCTTCAGCCGCGTCGAGTGGAATGTTTTCAATGGGGGCAGTGTCATGTTAAAGACGGGCGGATCGATCCACTGCGAAATCTCCGATGCCCTGCAACCTCAGCTCAACCTGATTAGCGGGGCACACGACATCCACCTCATCCAGCTCGGCAAAAAAGAGCATCATCGCGAAGGGATTTACCAAACGACGATCGGCGAAGGAATAATCCCCTTTGAACTTCAGGCTGGCGGCAAAATCATCTTCATCATCCGTCCCCCGCTCATCGAAGAAGACGAAGATTTGGATGCTATCTTCAACGAAGAAGTCAATCAAATCTCCGAAAAGGTTCGCCGGCAATTTCAAACCCAGATGGAGGCTTTTCAACAGCGGATGGATCGCTTTGCCGAAAAAATGGATGAGCTTGGGGCAGAGGGGCAGTCCAGCGCATCCCCCTCCTCTCGACAGCGCCCTTTCAGCGCAAACCTCGATGCTCGCCTACAGGAGAAAATGCGCCGCGCTCAGGAAAAAATGGAACAAAAGCTTGCCGAAGCTCAACGCCGCTCGGAAGTCAAGGCTAAACCAAGCCTCATGGAGAAACTCGGCTTCGGCCGCAAGAGGGGGCAAGCCTCTGAAACAGCTTCTGCGGTCGCCACGGATGAAGAGCGCCTCTTTATCCTAAAAATGTTGGAACAGAAGAAAATCACTGTCGCAGAAGCGGAGAAACTGCTTGCCGCCCTTGAAGGGAATACTTAGATAGGAGAGAAGTCATGGCTTCAGCAGAAGAACGCATGCGAATTCTTAAGATGATTGACGAAGGTAAAATTACTGCCGAAGAAGGGGCAAAACTCTTGGCTGCGCTGAGCGCCGGTGAAAAAAGCGCTCGCACGCGCAATTTCAGCCGCCCGGCTGGCGACAAAGCCCGCTGGCTGCGCGTGCGCGTGACGGATATGATCACCGGCAAACCCAAAGCCTCGGTGAACCTACCTATCGGCTTAGTAGATGTGGGATTGAATGTCGCTGCTAAGTACGCTCCTGATGTCGCATTTGACGAATTGATCGCTGCGATTCAAGAAGGCGCCCAAGGGAAGTTAATTGACGTTTATGACGAAGAAGACGGAGAACACGTCGAAATCTTTATTGAATAAACCCTGAGGAAGCCCGCTATGCTCTCTTTAGATTTTGTTTGGGATGACGCCCCCCAGAGAGTTAGAACTCAAAATTCAGCCGCCAAGGCTGCTCAATTGCCCATTCTATCCTACTTACAAGCCCGTTTTCTGCTCAAGGAATTCGAGCGGGGCAGGAGCCAAGCGGAAACATCCTTGGATTTGGGGCTCAGCACCTGCCGAGTAATTCTCCATCCCGAAGGTGTGATCCTGCCACAGGGGGAACGACCCCCTTGGCAAGCGGTGATCCAGATCAGCCAAGACGAGAGCGTCTGCTACCGCATCGAACAGAATACCGCCTATCCTATCCGAGCGTTTGGGCGAGATTCCGAGCAAGTTTACAGCCTGATGCCCACTTCCCGCGCTCCCACGCTATTAATCAGCGGCTTGCCCATGCACCGCATAAAAGATATTGACCCATGGCAAGATACCTTGCGCAAGCTTAAGGCAGCTGGTGGGGCTTATGGGGCTGTGCTGGATACAGCGACCGGTTTAGGCTATACCGCAATTCAAGCCGCTAAAACGGCTCAAGAAGTGCTCACAATCGAGCTGGAGCCAGCGGTCCTCGAAATCGCCCGTCAAAACCCTTGGTCAAGGCAGCTATTCGAAAACGCCAAGATTCGCTCGTTGATCGGAGATACCTTTGAGCTGATTCAAGAACTGCCCACCAACCGCTTTAGTCTTATCCTGCATGACCCCCCCACCTTTAGCCTAGCTGGCGAGCTTTACTCGACCGAATTTTACCGCCAAGCGTTCAGAGTGCTTCGTGAGCGGGGACGAATGTTTCATTACATCGGCGACATCGAAAGCAAGATGGGAGCAGGCATCTTGCGCGGGGTTACGCGCCGCCTGCTCGAGGCGGGCTTTAGCCGCGTTCTGCGCCGGCCGCAAGCCTTCGGCGTCTTAGCCATTAAGTGAGCTAAGGTTCAAATTTTCCTTCGCCCTTCAGCTCCTGTGTCCCATCTTCTCTATCTTCGTAGATAAAGTAAACCAAGTCAATGGGGAAGGCCTGCTTGAGCATCGCTTGCGCCGGGCAATAGCGGTTTGCCGAAAGTTCGATGGCGCGCAGCAGGGCTTCTTCTTGGATTCCCTTCCCGCTAACATGGTATTCGATTCGAGCATGGGTGAACACTTTTGGGTGCTCCTGAGCTCGATCCGTTTTGACTTCCACCCGAAAGTGATTCACCGCTTGCCGTTTTTTACTTAAAATCGAAATCACGTCCATCGCTGTGCAGCCCGCCAAGCTCAGCGCCATTAGTTCCATCGGGCGGAAGCCATCATCATCACCGCCCACTTCGGGTGTGGTGCCCAGCGGAACGGTAAAGCCGCTCTCCGCTTCGCCGGTGAAGGACAAACGTCCTTTCCAAGTAACCTGTACACGCATTAGAGATTACTCCTCCAATAGGGGGGTTAGATAAGTTTCCAAAGATTTTCGATCGACGGGTCCCGTCCATGCCAATCGGATCTTCCCCGCACGGTCAATCACATAGGTGTTTGGCAAAGCCATATTCCCAAACGCCGCTAACGAGCGTCCTTCTGGGTCAAGCAGCACCGGAAAGCTCAAGCGGTATTGCCTTACAAATTCGACAACCTCTTCTTTCGGGTCGCCAGCCTCAATAGCAAGAATGACAAAGCCGCGTTCACGATAGGCTTGATAATACGCTTCGAGGGTAGGCATCTCGGCGCGACAGGGTGGGCACCAAGTCGCCCAATTGTTCACCAGCACCACCTGCCCGCGCAGATCTGCGAGGGAAATGGCTTTGCCTTCCAAATCGTTCAGTGTCAAGGCGGGAGCATCCTGATTCAGTTCAAGGGGTCGAAGGCGCAAATCGTCAGCGCTGACGCTCAAATTTGAAGTCGAAAGCCAGAACAGCGCCGCCACTCCAACCAAGATCAAACCAATGCCCAGCAAACCCAAGGCGAGTGGCTTAGGTTTGGATGCAGACCTCAAGATTTTGGGAGACTTCTTTGGCTTCATAATGCCTCGTCCCGTTCAGTGTTCTGATACAGGGGACAGTGCAAAGGGAACCGGCTCTCAATTCGCCTTTTTTCCAATGGCGCGCAGAATCTCCGCTAAAAGATGAGACTCCGGTACGGCGCCAACGATTGTGCCAGCGCCCTCGTTGATCGTTGTCTGCGGCACCCCACTGACCCCAAAGCGATCCGATAGCTCGGGGAACTCAATCGCTTCCACCATCTCAGATTGAATGAGTGGATGCTCCATCGCCATCTGATGGGCAAGCACCACTGCTCTCGGGCAGTAAGGGCAGGTCGGTGTGACAAACACCTGTAACAGCACCGCTTGATTGACCTTCTTGAGCAGGTCGCGGGTTTCCTGAGCCAAACCCGAGTCGCGGCTAGAGACCAGCAGGAAATCATGGATAAGCGAGCTGAATTCATGCCCGGCAGGGATACCGGCATAACGTACGCCATAGTCCGTGATCTGATCGCCATCTTTAGCAGCAATCACTATGCCCGGCGCTTTATCCACATGATACTGTTGAGCAATGGCAGCATCATGCTCCAAATCATACCGTGCCAAGCTGATCTTGTCCGAAAGTTCGCTGACTTCCTGCAACAGTTGATACGTGTCTGCGCAAGTCTCACAATCCTGCTCTTTACCGAAAAACAGAACCGCGATCTCCTGATCCATATCCTTGAATACTTCCCGCACCTGACTGCGAATTTCTTCATCTAGTAATGTTTGGTTCATATCTACCTTCCTTCTTACAAACAAGTTATTATTCCATATTAGATGTTTTTACTCAAAGTTTGGTGTCATCCAAACCGACTGCAATTGTCCAACGGCGTTTCCCTCACCCGGAGGGAAATCACCCTATCAGGTGAAACAACCCGTTTCCAGCACCCCACACCTTGGACAAACCAAGGTCAGCGTGCCATCATAATCCAAGCGCTCAACTCCACACTTCGGGCAAAGATCACCTGCCCGAGGCGGTTTTGAACGGGGTTCTTCTTTCTCCAAGGAAAGCTCCAGTTTCAAAGGGAGCTTATGCTGATCATCCTTCACACCCTATAGATGCACGCCTCTCGCAAAACGTTACCTACGCTGATGTCTTGAGGAAATCCTCAAGATTCAGACGCTTGAACAGGCGGTAGCGCACCTCGTCGGGCAAAACAGCATCTTCTTCGGCTTGATGGCGGTAGAGGGTGATCGTTTTGCGCAAGGTATCGACCACAATGCGGCAATTCTCGCATTCCGCTAAATGGCTTTCGATTGCGGCGCAGATCTCGGCCTCTATCTCCCCATCGAGATAGTCTGAGAGAGAGCTGAGCATTTCACGGCAGGACGGTCTGTGAGCGGTCATTGGGCTAGATTCTCCAAGCCATATTGTTGCTGAAAATATTCGGACAGCCACTGCCGCAATTGTAAACGAGCTCGCGAGAGGCGAGTTTTCACTGCCTCCTCACTGATATTCAAGATTTGGCTCGTTTCTCGGGTAGATAGCCCCTGCAAATCGCGCAGGATGACGACCACTCGCAGGGCAGGGGATAACTGAGCAATGGCTTGATCGAGCATCTGTTTCGTTTCGGCGTTCATCAAAGTCTCTTCTGGCAAACAACACCAATCGACAATTTGGATGGGTTCCTGTTCTTCCTCACCATTTGGATAAGGATCGTCTAAGGAAACAACCCCGCCTTTCTCTTTGCGCAGCAACATTAGGGCTTCATTGGTGGCAATGCGGTACAACCAGGTGGAGAGGCTTGAACGTCCATCGAATGAGGGCAAATGCTTGAAAGCTTTGATAAAAGTCTCCTGCAACACATCCTCGGCATCCTGGCGATTACCCAAAATGCGCAATGCCAAGCGATAAACATAAGCATCGTATTGCTCGACAAAGCGGGCAAATTCAGCGCGATCGCCTTGCCGCAGAGCTTCGATGGAAAGAGGTTGGTGTTCCTTCTCTTTGTCCATTGGATGAATATCTAGGATAGAAAGTTACATCACTCGCATTACGCCCCATTGTATCATCTTTTGGCGTGCTCCTTTGTCAATAGCCAGGGCTTTCTCGACGTAATAAACAGACCAGGACATCTGCCCTCCCCGAGGAAGAACCCGATGCCCGCTTTGTCAGGGACCTAGGGATATGGCTGTCCCCCTCGCCCGCAAGTTTCAGAATAGGGGATCGTCGAGATTTCTCCCTCCATTCGAAATGACAGGGAGTCCCTGTCATTCCGAAGGAGCGAAGCGACCACCCCCATGTCATTCCGAACGAGCGCCAGCGATTGAGGGTTCTTAATTTTTGACCCAAACGCCCACCCTTTGCTCTGCAAT
>CAKZNJ010000358.1 GCA_937129505.1 uncultured Anaerolineae bacterium
AATGAATCGTAGGGGTGATGGAGCAAAATGTTCCCTTCGCGAATGCGGTCGAAAATGGTGCTGTTTTGATGAATGTGAAGCAGACGCTTGGGTAGATGGGGTTTATAAGGAGGAAATTTTAACTCTGGCGCTTCGACCTCGTCATAAATTTGGCGCAGGGAGGACAGTGCTAGTGGTTGTCCAATGGAATAGACATCGGTTAGCTTACATTCAAGGTTTTCGACCAAAAGATCGCGAATGTTTTTCGGCATCTCCCCGTCAATTGCCATCATGACCACTGAGCCGAATTTGCGCGAAAGCAGATTCTCTTTCATCGTTTCTAGTAGGTCATCGGCTTCGAGCTCTTGGATTTCGATATCAGCGTCGCGGATAATCCGGAATGGATAAACTTCAACCACCTCCATACCGGGGAAGAGATGGCTGAGTTGAGTGGCAATCAATTGGTCTAACCAAATGTAGTAATAATGGACTGTCGACCGGCGGCGCTGTGATCCTTTGACGGTATGCCTGCCAACCGGCAAGAGTGGGGGGAGCAAGCTGGGAACTTTGACCCTCGCAAATTTCTCGCGTCCCTTTTTATCGTGAATGACAACCGCCAAATTGGTACTTAGGTTGGAGATATGGGGGAAGGGATGGCCTGGATCGAAGGCAAGGGGCGTTAAGATGGGATATACAATATTGACAAAGTAATCGTAGGCTCGACGCTGCTGGGCTTCGGTAAGTTTGTTGTAATCCATGATGTGGATGCCGCATTCATTGAGCGTAGGGAGGATTTCTTTGCGGTATAATCGCTGCGCCGTGCGATAAAGTTCGAGGGAACGTTTGCGGATGGCGATCAATTGTTCGCGAGGGGTCAGTCCGTCAGGCATCACATCTAACACTTGAAATTCAACTTGTTCTCGAATGCCCGAAACGCGCACCATGAAAAATTCATCCATGTTGGAGCCGAAGATCGCCAAGTATTTCAGGCGCTCCAAAATAGGGTAATCTGGGTTGGCAGCTTCTTCTAAAACTCGCCGTTGAAATTCCAACAAGCTGAGTTCACGGTTGATGTAGAGAGAGGGATTAAGAACTACTTCCTCGGTCATTTTGCCCATAGGTAAACAGCATGTCTATGACATCGCTATCATTTGGGCAGGCGTGAGCAGCCATTCAAGGGTCGCATAGGTTGCGAAATCTAATTGCGATAAAGTTAAGCAACAGAATCCCCCCTTTTTCAGCGTAATACTTACCGCTGCATTGCCGCATACTAATGCCCCAATCAATTCGCTTAAGTAAGGCTCATGTCCCACAAAAACCAAGCTGGTGATGTTTGGATACTGAGCGGAAACCTCCTCGAAAAGTTTTTGTGGGTCTCCAAAAGGCGTCAGATTGTCGCTGAAAATCAGCCGATCTTTTTTAATTTTCATTTCTTCACAAAAGATTTCTGCTGTCTGCCGCGCCCGAGTATAAGGGCTCGACACAACCAAATCAAAAGTTATATGAAGCCTTTGTATCCCGGAACAAATCCGTTGAAATTTTTCTTTACCAGCTTTGGTCAGTGGCCTTAAGCTATCATCTGGATACTTCACTGGATCACGTAAATCGGCAATGGCGTGTCGGAGAAGATATAAATCCATTGTTTCCCTCTCTTTTTGCAATCTTAATCGGAATGGGCGAGAGCCTTAGTAGGATGGATTAGGCATCAACGGTAAGTTGGCTTGTCTCTTCACTCTCTTTCTCAGTCTGTTTAGAGGAATGCTTTGGCTTCTTCGTAGTTGGAGCAGGTGAAGCGCTTTCCTCCCAAGGGAAAGGTTTTGCGCTGGAAAGCCGCCAGAATTGATAAAGTTCGTCTTTGGTTTCCATGTAGGTTTGGATTGTGTTCGTATGTTTGACTTGGTAATATTCGATAGGCTGGGATAGCTTGCGTCCATTCTTCTTGCCGGCAAAAGTGTTAAGCGTGGAGAGAAGCACTTCGACATCTTGGATATTGCCCATCAAGGTTTGATAGTCATGCATCTTCTGCAAGTTTGAATCGGGAAAATTCGGAATTAGCGGATGGACGCATTCGACCATGTAGCGGAATTTCTTAAAGCGCACCCTAACCCGATGAATGGTGGGCGGAATATTGGGATCAATGCGTTTAAATCGTTTCAACACGCTCGCATAGACATCATCGAGGGTTTGGAAGAGGTTATTGTAGATAGTGGGGTTCTCTTCCGCTTTTTGGACAGTTTTTTGTAAGGCGCTTATCCGCTTCTCAAGGTTATTCAGTTTATAAGTCTTGATGTTTTTTTCCGCAACCTGTAATAGGTTTTTTTCTCTTTTGACGAGAAACTTTTGAAAGGGGGTCAAAACGGGAATTTCTTGCACGCGTTGGTTGACCTCTAAGAGCATCACTTGGGTATCACGTAGATCATCATAACTATCCAATTGGTCTTTAAGTGCAAGCAGCGTCTTGCGAGTTTGAACGTATGGATATAGAAAAGTGAATAGATCGATGAGCGCTAGTAACCGCCTAGTCGCTACTCTCACATCGTGAACAGCTTCCTCGGAAAACTCAAGGCGACAGCGATTTAATTCTTGGATATATTTATTCCATCGCCCTTCTAATGAAGAGGAAATTAAACCTGAGATCGTGACTTCAGTCTCCATTCCAAACCTCCACATTCAATTGAACACCGAAAACACCCTGAAACATGGCTTTCTTTTTTTCGACCCACCATTTCTCCAAGAGCAGTGGATCGGGACTAACTAGGATGAGTTTCCAACTATGATTATGTTGTTCGAGAATCAAGTCGTTGAGACGCCCTGTGTGGCTGATATCCAACGCATCGGCTAATTGCATCAAGGCACATAGCTTTGAGACGATGGCGCGATCATTTTGTGACAAAAACTTGAACCCTTCATCGGGATTCGAAAAGGAGTCTTTGCGGTGATAGCGGATGACATTTGCCAGAATTTCTTGTTCTTTCGGGGAAAGCCCGATGAGAGGGGTATGAAGAAGGATATAATAACCGTGTAGGTCGTGATCAATGGTGTTAATAAAATGACCAATATCGTGCAGCAGCGAAGCGGCTTCCAATATCAATAATTCTTTTTCGGTTAGGTTATGTAAAGACAGGGATTGTAAGAATAAGCGACTTGCAAATTTGGCAACAAAGCGGCCGTGTTCTTCATCGAGTTTGTACTTTTGACCTAACTTGATTGCCGAGGTCCAGACTTGGTCGCGGCGGGGTTTTGGAGGCCCGCGGAAGGATGAGCTCATCTCGGTGAGTAAGCCATCCTTTAGCCCTACCGCAGGAGTTAGGATTTCTTTTACTTGCGCAACCTTGGCAATCATGCGCATCACTACTGCGGCAGGCAAGAGTACATCTGCGCGGTCAGGGCGAAGGTGAAGTTTTTGCACTCGCTCTTCCAGTGTCAGACGGTCGAGCATTTGGATCAGCTTTTCGATTTCATTCACTGTAACGCAGTTTTCTTCTTCGCCCTTGAAGATTCGTTTATGTAACCTTCCCATTTCCTCGGCGTTACCACCAGTGGCAACGCATAGATCGATCGCTTCTGACCCGATTTGGGTTTGAATGCGACGCCGCACCTTATCGGCATATTCGCTGACTAGTTGGTTGAAGTTTAGGTTTTTTCCATTGCTACCGTCGAGCTTGCTCAACAAGCGCACTGTGCCCAGCGCATAACTCTCTACGGATAACACATTTTCGTTAGAAATCGTGACCTCAACGCTTCCACCGCCAATGTCCACTAGTAGAGCGCGTTTGTTCTTGAGGTCGATCACTTTTTGCACTGCAAGGTGGATTAAGCGGGCTTCTTCGCTTTCGCTAATGACCTCGACTTGAAAGCCTGTTTGTGAGGCGATGCGGTCAATTAAAATGTGGCTGTTTGTGGCTTCTCGCATGGCACTTGTGCCAACAGCCCGAACTTGCTTGACGTCAAAAACCTGAGCAATATTCCGAAAGCGGAGAAAAGTGCCAACGGTCATCTGCATTGTTTCTTCGCTGAAATAACCCTGCGTAAAGGCATCTTTCCCAAGGCGGACGGGGACGCGGCTGTTCTCGACAGGTTCGAGATTACCGTGATTATCCACGCGGGCTACGGCAATGCGAATAGCGTTTGAACCGATATCAATTGCGGCAATATGTTCGTGCATGGAAAGAAGTCGTTTAATAGATTGAATTTTGTATACTTACGATTTCAAAAAAATTATAACATTTCGCATCATTTAAGTATTTTAAGGTATCTTAATTATGTTAAACTTTACAAATTATAATGCGCAAGCCCCCTTTAATTTGTTTGGGGGAGTTAATCAGTTCAAAGGGTAGTAAAATAAATCGTATTTTGCGGTGGGCTGAGTAAATCTCTAAATAAACTAGGTAGATCTCCGAATCATGAGGCAACCCTTTTCTCGAATCACCGTAGAGAGTTTAAATACTTAACGGGCTAGGCAGCGATGATATATAAAAACCTGATGCGGCGCAAAATTCGCACGATATTGACGATGGCGGGCATTGCTATCGGTGTAGCTGCTATTGTCAGTTTGAGCGCTTTAGCAGATGGCTTTCAGATGGGATATACCGCCTTATTGAGGGGGAGTAAGGCTGATCTGGTTATCAGTCAGCCTGATTCTTTTGACCTTAGTATGAGTTCGATCGACGAATCATTGCAATTGGAATTAGCTGTGATGCCAGAAGTTGAGCAGATCAGCGGTATGATTCAAGGGTATTCCGAGGCAGAAGGTCAGCCATATTTCTTTGTTTTCGGCTACCCAGAAGGTAGTTTTGTTTTGGAACGTTATCCCATCATAAGTGGAAGCGAGTTGAGCAAGGGGGATGCAAAATCTCTGCGAGGTCGGCCGCTGATTCTCGGTTCGGCTGCGGCAGAAGTTCTCAAGAAAACCGTTGGCGAGTCTGTACGTGTTGGCGGGGCAATTTTTCGGGTAGTAGGAATTTATGAGACGGGAGATGCGATGGAAGATTCGGGTGCAGTTTTGCTGTTAGAGGACGCCCAAGCATTATTGGGAAAACCCCGTCAGGTGAGTTTGTTTTATATTAAGTTGAAAGACACTGAGCTGCGTGAACGGCTGATTCAACGGGTGCGAAAGCGCTTTCCAGATCTGATGATTGGGGGAGTCAATGAGCTGGCTGAGCAATCTTCTTTGGCTGATTTTTTTGAGGGATATGTATGGGTCATTAGCAGTCTAGCAATCATTATCGGTGGGGTGGGAATGATGAACTCCCAATTGATGTCAGTTTTTGAACGGACGCGCGAGATCGGTGTTTTGCGGGCAATGGGCTGGCGGAAGCATAAAATCCTGTGGATGATCTTTGGGGAAGCTTTGGCAGTCTGTATTGGAGGCGGTGTTTTTGGCTCATTTCTAGGAGTTTTTTTAATTTACCTGTTATCGACTTCGACGACCTTTTTCGGTGTAAGCCTATCTACCCTGCGATCAGATCAATTTCTCACTGCTTTCGTGGTTGTTTTTGTTCTCGGACTCACCGGCGGACTTTATCCGGCTTGGCGGGCTTCCCGCCTGCAACCGATTGAAGCTTTACGTTACGAAGGGGGTGGCTCAGGCGGAAAAATTCGCCGCCTCCCCTTTGGTGGAATGACCGTCCAAAGTCTCTGGCAACGTTCAACGCGCACCCTGTTAACCTTATTTGCAATCAGCTTGACGGTTGGCGGAATTATGGCAATGGAAGCTGTCATTCGCGGGGCGTTTAAGGAGATGGATACGATGATTCTCGGGACGGGTAGCGAGATCATGCTGCGGCAAGCAAATATCTCCGATACCGGCTTCAGTGCAATCGATGAACAAATTTTAAGCAGGATTGCATCACTGCCAGAAGTGCAAGCGGTGAGCGGGCTGATCTTCTCTGCCGTTACAATGCCTGAAGCGGGGGGATTTTTCCTCATTCAAGGATATGCGCCGAATGAGTTTATCATCCGCCGCATCAAAGTCGTTGAAGGAAGTCCTTTGGCCACCAACCATCAAATCTTGATGGGGCGAATGATGATGGATGTGCTGGGGAAGAAGATCGGCGATACGATCGAATTAAGCGGTTCTAGGTTTCGCATTGTCGGGGTATATGAGTCCAAGATCAGTTGGGAAGAGCTCGGCGGGGTGATCACCCTGCGAGATGCCCAAACTTTGACTGGCAGACCGCGGAAAGTCACAATGGCGGCCGTCAAATTGCGTAATCCAGAATTAGCGGAAGCGTTAGTAGAAAAGATCAATTTACAATTTCCGGATGTCCATGCTACTTTAAGCAGCGATTTTTCAAACCAGATGCCTGATCGGCGGTCTTCAGAAGTCATGCTCAATGCAATTTCTTTTTTAGCCATCTTTGTCGGTGGAATTGGAGTCTTGAACACAATGTTAATGGCAGTATTCGAACGCACCCGCGAAATCGGTGTCCTTAGAGCTTTGGGTTGGCGGAAGAGACGGGTTCTGGGGATGATCTTGAAAGAAGCATTAGCTTTGGGATGGATGGGAGGCTGTGTTGGTATCTTCGTTGCTTTTCTATTAGCCTACGGTTTGAGCAAGGCTCCTCTGGTCGGTGGGTTTCTAACCACTGTATGGGAGTGGGATATTTTCGCCCGTTCTATCGCAGTAGCCCTCACCCTTGGACTGATCGGGGGCATCTATCCTGCTTATCGGGCAACCCGCCTGCAACCCGTGGAAGCTCTGCGGTACGAGTGAGGCTACCGAATACTATACAAAGGAGAAAACCATGAAACATCATCAGCCGTTTTTTGGAATAGGGATCTTGATTATTCTTTTTGGTGGTTTATTAACCGCCTGTAGTCAACAGAATGCAACCCCCAATGCCATCGAAGAGACGACGGTTGAAACGCCCCCAATCGTTAGTGCAACTGGCGTGGTACTCCCCTTGAAGCGCTCAACATTGAGTGTTACCTTTCCCGGCGTCGTTGCAGAGATCTTGGTCGAAAGGGGAGATCAGGTCAAGAAAGGGGATGTCCTGTTGCGACTGAAAGGAAAGGAGGACATTGAAGCGCAAGTAGCCCAAGCGAGAGCCGAGGTCATTTCCGCTGAGCAAGCGCTCGATGATCTTTATGAGAATCATGATCTGGCGTTGGCGGCAAGCTTGCAAGCGTACTATTTAGCCAATAATGCGGTCAAAGATGCCCAATACCAATTAGACAACTTCACCGTACCGGTCAATCAGAAAAATCTCAATGCAGTTGAAGCAGTAAAAATTATGAAAGAGCGCCTAGATGCTGCAACTGCTGCTTTTCAACCTTACCGGAATGAATCTGAACAAAATGAAACGCGGCGTGCACTGAAGGAAAAACTCGATGAAGCACAAGCCGATTACAATGCGGCTGTAAAACGTCTCACTTATGAATTCGCTTTACAGGAGGCGTTGGCTAAGTTAGCCAAGGCAGAGCGCGATTACCTCACCCTTTCAAAGGGCCCCGATCCTGAGTTGGTTGCGCTTGCTGAAGCAAGATTGGCGACGGCAAAGGCTGCGTTGGCAGCAGCAGAGAAGAAGCTGGAAGACCTAGAAGTCAAAGCTCTTTATGCCGGAACAATCAGCGAGGTTTATGTTCGGGAGGGTGAATGGGTTGCCCCAGGCCAACCGATTATGATTCTAGCCGACCTGGAACACTTACGCATTGAGACAACAGACCTAAACGAAATAGATGTTGCCCGAGTTAAAGTGGGTGATAAAGTTGTGATCACCTTCGATGCCTTACCCGATGTCGTGGTTGATGGAACCGTGACTTTAATTTCACCCAAGGCCTCAGAAGGTTCTGGCGTAAACTATACGGTTGTGATCGAAATGGCTCAGACACCGCCAGGTTTGCGCTGGGGAATGACGGCATTTGTGGACATCCAGGTTGAGAAGTAATTGGAGTGACTTCCATGGAGCAAAGAAATCCATATCTTGTTGAGACAATCGACTTGACCAAAGTTTATGGGGATGGAGAACAAATTTATGCCTTAAACAAGGTCAATCTCCGAATTGCGGCGGGTGAATTGGTGGCTGTCATGGGACCCAGCGGCAGCGGCAAAAGCACCTTGCTCAATATGCTTGGGGCATTGGATGTCCCGACAAGTGGTCAAGTGTTAATCAACGGAGAGGATTTAGCTACGATTCGAGATAAAGATCGCTTTCGGGCGAAAACGGTTGGCTTTGTCTTTCAATTGCACAATCTGATTCCCACCTTGACTGCTCGGGAGAATGTCGAAGTACCCATGATGGGATACTATTCCGCTGCTGAGCGCAGGCGAAGAGCTTTGCAATTGCTTGAAATGGTAGGCTTGACAGATCGGGTGAATCATCTACCGGCTCAACTATCTGGCGGCCAACGTCAACGAGTAGCTGTTGCACGCGCTTTAGCCAATGATCCTTTGATTGTTCTAGCCGACGAGCCAACTGGCAATTTAGACTCGCAAGCTAGCCTTGAGTTAATGCGCCTTATTGCTGAATTAAATCGCATCCGAGGCACGACATTTATTGTTGTTACCCATGATCTGGCAATTGCCCGACAGACGCGGCGGGTTCTGGCAATGGCTGACGGAATGATCGTACGTGAAGACCGTATCGGTTCACCCCTCGAAGAAGACTTGAAAATGTGGCGGTATTCTGGTTTAGGGCGTCGGATTTATGAAGGTAAGCTAGAAGAACTGCAAACCTTTGGGATAAAA
>CAKZNJ010000359.1 GCA_937129505.1 uncultured Anaerolineae bacterium
GATGGTTAAGCCGGCTGTGTGGTCCGCTCCTTGTGGTGAGGTAGCATAAGTAACGCCTGTTCCCTTGATAGCCCGTGGTTCATAGGCACTCATCGCCTGTCCCTTTACGGCCGGAACCCTTCGAACTCCAAGTGCTCTTCCGGTTACCGCCGCTCCATTACCTAAAATCCTACCCAAAACGGTTCCCTTGCGAATCTCTTGGATCAGCTCCATTGCCCGATCGCCGTCTCCAAATTGCATCAAACCTGCTTCAGCAGCCACGCCTAAAGCGGCGCCAATATCAATGGTATCTAATCCAAGATCATTAATTTCATAATTCATGCGTGCAATGACATCTAAATCATCAATCCCCAGATTTGGGCCTAACAACCCCACAGTCTCGTATTCCAAAGGTGAAACAATTGCTTTGCCGTTCTCATCCGCATAAACATTTGAGCACCGAATCGTACACCCTGGCATACATGCATGAGTGGTTTCCGCGTCCCCCCCTCGCTTGAGTAGTAACTCCCGCATATACTCCCCGCGAATGCGATCCAATCCCTCAAAATGGCCTGCGGAGAAGTTGCGCGTCGGCATTCCCCCAAATCCATCTGACATCCCCGGCATTGCGTTCGTACCATAATCTGCGTAAATTTTGGTTTGGGGGTGATCCATCAGCGATTTGGTAAATTTTTTTTGTGCGGCTTTAAATTCGTCGATGTTCTTTATTTCGGGCTTGATTCCATCTTTGGCGTTGATCACAATGGCTTTGATGTGTTTCGATCCCATTACTGCCCCTAGCCCCCCTCTGGCAGCGATCCGCGAAGGCACTCGATCTTTATCCAAATTTTGTATCCCCGCCGCCAATTGAAGACGCTCCCCTGCTGGTCCAATCAAGGCAAGAGCCACATCTTTGCCATACCTTTCGAGTAATTTTTCTGCCGTAGCGTAAACTCCAAGCCCAATTAAGTTATCAGCGCTTTCAAAAGTTGCGCCATTTTGGTCGAGATAGATAATCCACCAGTGATCATCGGAGGGTTGATTTTCTAATATCAGGGTTTTGATCCCTAGGTATACTAACTTCAAACCAGTTGTGCCGCCAGCATTGGCTTCTTTCACCCCCCCAGTGAGAGGACTTTTACCACCGAAAGAGATACGGTCACAGCTTGAAAGCATATGTCCCACAAGTAAACCCGGGGCTAAGATCAGTTTATTCTTAGGTCCTAATGGATCGCAGGTAGGAATGACTTCATCGAGAAGAATGCGCGCGATTAATGCCCTACCTCCCAATCGTTCCCAGCTTGAAGGAACCGCCTCTTTTTGAAGCGCTTGTTTAGATGTATCAATTCTCCAGATATTCATTGGATACCTCCATGTAATGAGTGCTTCTTATTTTATCCCGAAACTCTAGCGATGATGGATGATGCCTCTGGCAAGATAATCACTCTACTATCGCTTCCTAAGGATTGAAAGGCAACGTCTATTGCTTCTTGAACGCTTGCAAAGGGGTGCCAACGAATTTGACGCACCGTCTCAGCATCGAAACTAGAAACAAAAAAGATACTCGCCTTTTTTTCAATCAGGGCGATTGCTGCAGCAATATGCCCACCTTGAACAAATTTTTCCTGAATCCTCCGAATTGCTTCATCTGGTGTCGGTATTTCCTTCATCCACTGTTCTAATACCGCATGTCCAAAACCCTCTCTACATTCCGCAACAAGGATCAGAATACCAGCGTCTCGTACAAAATCCTTTGCGCTTTGTAAGGCTTTATTGGATTGTAAAAGATTGATATCCTTGGGGAAACCACCTGCGCCAGCGACAACAATATCCGCACGTTGAGAAATATCAACAGCGCCGCGTTCGACAACCCTCTGGCAACCCGCTCGATGTGCAGCGATAACATCTCCAGCAAAAGCTGCCACAATACGATGATGGCTATCAACGACAACATTCAAAATAAAATCCACGCCTAGCATGGCGACCCCCTCTTCTAAATCCATTCGCACGGGATTATCATTTATTCTCATTGCAGATGCTTCTGGCGTTACCATCCAGCGATGGTTGGCATAAATTGCCTCTCGCGAAGCACAGCCCTGTAAAAAAGCTTCCGCGCCCCCAGAGAAACCTGCAAAA
>CAKZNJ010000360.1 GCA_937129505.1 uncultured Anaerolineae bacterium
ATTACGCAGTTGGGCTAACAAGATAGCCATGAAGGCGTTGGCATCAAATCCACTTAAGGCACTCGTCGCACTAGGAGATGCAGAGGAATGATTGGTTGAAATTGCTGAAGAGATTGCGGTTATGTTCATACGAAACTCCTTATCTATACTCGGTAATCTAACGTCGAACTTGAGTCCCGCCACCTTTGAGTTGGCGATGCATGGGATGACTCTGCAGACTCGGCAGAGTGCTCAGATCTGCTGAACACTTCCGTTATTGGGCGAAGCTCATTTTGGCCGAGCCCAGAGCGGGTTTGGGCTTGACCACCCCCAATCGACAAGCCGCTGAGATTCACGCCAGATTGGATCAGGCTATCCCGCAAAAGATGCAAATCTTTTTCCAACAACGTAGCGGTGGAGCTGTTTTCAGCGTGAATGACAATTTGCACCCCATCCATTTTTGAAATCAACCTGACGTCTATTCGGCCGAGCTGTTCAGGATAAAGTTGGAGGCGTAGGCTTGTCCCTCCAGACTTACTGAAGACTGCCAATTCCTTAGCTACTTGCTGGACAACCTCACTTCGGTGAGCTTCCGCCAAGCGGGCCGGCTCCATCGATTTCGGCGTGGTTACGTTGATTGGCGGCCCACTTGCCTGCCCTGCCTCTGCCTTGCCCGCTTCCTTGGTCACTGAAAGTTGGGTGTGGGATTCTTTTTGGTTTCCAATTTCGGCAGAGTGGGATTTTGCCTCCGTTTGCAGTGGCGTTCTTGAGATGGCGATCTTCGCATTCTTTTCCATTGCATCTGGATTGACCTGCCCGCCTACAGACTTAGATGTCTCCTCCGTCTTAGTTGGAGGAAACGCTCCCCGTTTCTCAGCAGCATCGTAGTTGGGTTCTGGGGCTAGTTTGCCCTCGATTTGCGGCTGCGAGGTCTCTAGACCGTTCACCTTGACCTGCTTAACAGGTTGGGCAGACTCATCCTGCGCTTGGAGCAACTGGGCAAAAGCCTTATTGGCCGCATCGCCCTCCTTTGTGGGAGTTGTATTCTCTTCAAGGCTCGTTGGGGTTTGTGCTAGGATATCGGAGATCGCTAAGCCGCTCATAATGATTGGCTTCCCTACGCCCTGAGAAGCTTGTTCTTCCTCGCCTTGAGTGACATCTACCCCACTGAGTTGGAGGAAGGGCTGCTCGGCCGTGACTGCCATTGATGCGGCTGGCAATGTTTCTGGCAGAGCCGTTTGAGCTTCATCCGGTGAATCACCGCCGCTTGTTTGAGAAACGGCAGCTTGAACATCCTCTTGACTGCTTGCATCATCAAGTTCCTCGCTTTGCGGTGGAGACTCTTTTTCCTGATGCTTTACAGGGGGAGACTCACGTTTAGAGGTTCTCGAAACAGGTTGATTCGGCGCAGCTTTGGCCTCCTGCAAGTAGTCGCGAAAAGGTTTCTTTCCCTCTATCGGGGAAGCATTCTTTTCCGCAACGCTCGGCAGGGGCTGAAAAAGCGCCTCGTTTTTCGTTGGTAACAGAAATATTTCTTTCACATTTTACCTCCCGATAATTTGTTTGATCCCAGCAAATTTCCGATTGATGAGCTGGGCAAGGGCTTGGTATTGGATGACAGTCTCTGTCATCTGGGTGAGTTCAACATCGATATCGACATTATTTCCATCGGCTCTTAGCGCACCTCCTTCTCGCAGGGAAATTTGAAAATGGTCAACTGGTCTGGTAGAGCTTAAATGGGCTTGATGGGTTGTTTGCATCACCACCTTTCCGTTTTGGTTTAGTACTCGCCGCAAAGCCGCCTTGAAATCGACTTTTTGAGCGCGATAACCGGGTGTATCCACATTGGTAAGATTTTGTCCAATCACTTCCTGCTGGGCAGATAAACCATCTAAGGCTGACTTAAGGGCTTGAATCGTAGAGCCAAATAAAATTGGATCTGTCATCTCAGGCACTCCATTCTTTTGCCGACTGATAATACTGCATTACTTTTTGAACATACACGCGCGTTTGGGTGTAAGGGGGAATGCCACCATAGCGGTCAACCGCCCCGGGTCCGGCGTTATAGGCAGCCAAGGCTAGAGGGATGTTTTGCTTGTACTTCTGTAATAAACGATAAAGGAATTTTGTCCCTCCAAATATGTTCTCTTCTGGATCATAAGGGTCTTGAACACCCAAGCTCGCCGCAGTGGCAGGCATCAGTTGCATCAAACCCATTGCGCCTGCTGAAGAGGTTGCCTTGGGGTTAAAATTCGACTCTGCCCGAATAACCGCCTGAATCAATCGCGGATCGACATTGTATTTTTGCGCTGCTTTTTGGATGATCTCGGCGAATTTGCCCTGAACGCTCGTCCCTTGCGTTGGTTGGTCTGGAAGCGTTGTTGCTGGCGGTAGGGATTGGACAACTTGACCGCCATCCAAATATTGATTCAATAACCGAAAGATCAAATCATACAAAATCATCTGATATTGGGAATTAAAAAACGAACCATCCATCAGGCAGCTCCATTCGATCGTCTGAAGGCACGCGAAATATAAATGTCATCTTGAAGTCGGTTTTCGCGGTGTGCCTCCTCTTTGCGATAACGCTGTAATTCATGCTCCTTGAGCTTGACCAGAGCTTCGGCATCTTGCTTCGCAAGCACAATTTCTTGTTGTTTTTCGCTAATTTTTTGGGCTAACTCAGCTAACCGCGCCTCTTGCTCGGCAATGCGTTGATTGACCGTTTGTAAATTCGACCGCAAGCGTGAAAGCATAAACAGGTCAATATCTCCTACCTGTTGCTTGCCCATTTCCTCTAGAAGCCGACTGCGGCTGCTTTGCAAAGCTTCCAGAAAGGTCTTGCCGCGCTGCTGAGACTGAACCAAACGCCCTAACTCAATTTCAAGAATCTCTACTCGCGTCTCACGGTAATCCAGAACGGGTTGGAGGGAGAATTTGGGTGTCATGAGTCAGAGCCTCCTGTACAAATCAGTTCCATGCGCATTAAGGTATCTTCCAAGGGTGAAAATTGATCGGGCGGCTGTTGCAGGAGATCTAAAATTGCCGATAGCGCTCGCAAAGCTGCATCGATATCGGGGTCAGAGCCTTCTACATAAGCACCAATGTTGATCAAATCGCGAGCTTTTTCGTAGGAAGCCATCAATTTGCGAATCTGGTGGGCAAAGGCTCGGTGATTGGGTTGGGTTACGCTCGGCATCACGCGACTGACGCTGCTCAGGATATCAATTGCCGGATAGTGGTTACGGGCAGCAAGATCACGGCTAAGGACAATGTGACCATCCAAGATTGAGCGAGCAGCATCGCAGACGGGTTCGTTAAAATCATCCCCTTCAACCAATACGGTATAAAAGCCGGTAATCGAACCATGCTCATTCGTACCCGCTCGTTCAAGCAACTTGGGCAGAAGTGCAAACACAGATGGCGTATAACCCTTACTAGCGGGTGGCTCACCAATCGCAAGTCCGACTTCGCGTTGTGCCATTGCAAAACGAGTGACCGAGTCCATTAACAAGGTGACATCCAAACCGCAATCGCGGAAATATTCAGCGATCGATG
>CAKZNJ010000361.1 GCA_937129505.1 uncultured Anaerolineae bacterium
CTAAACGCACCATCCACTGCCCAGTTTGCAGGCGGTCGAGGTTGCCAAATGAAAAGGATTGCATTTTGACAAACAAAGCTTCGCGCAGGTCTCGCGCCAGCCCTTCGCCAACCTGAACTGATGTATTGTTATTGCCGATAGCAAACAAGGTGTCCAACGCCGAAATCGCCAGCATCAGCAAAAACGTATGATAAACCTCCGATAGGTTGTTAGCTAATATGCCTTGGTCAATAATGCGCTGAACCAAACGAGGGATTGTTAAGTCCAGGACAACAACAATAATCAACAGCGTGAGCGATAACAGACTTTTCTTCCAATAGGGCTTGAGAAATGGAAGCAGCTTTGCCAGTTCTTTCATGTCAGAGTAATTTTCTCAACCTTTCTAGGGCATGGGCAATCTGATTCACTTCATAAGGATCGAGCGGTGAGAACAACTCCATCATCCATTGGCGAGTTTTTAATGAAATAGCATCTAACAAGGCGTTGCCAGCTTCGGTTAATTCCAACGGAATCTGCCTTCTATCGTCAGGATTAATCTGGCGTCGGATTAGACCTCGCCGCACCAACGTGTCCACGGTCTGACTGATGGCCGCCCGGCTAATCCGCTTCTGCTCTGCCAATTGGCTGACTGAAGCGCTCCCTTGGCGGATGTGCCGTAACACGTGAAATTGCTCTACACTTACATCGAACTCTTCAGAAGCAATTGAATGAAGCTTCGCATGAACTTCACGCCATAAAGGGGGGATCGTCTCCCAGAAGACGTCTACCAATCGCTGTAGGGGTGGGTCGGGTTTATCAATATTCATGGCTTTGATCCTTTCTTGCCATTGCCCTTGCTTTCATGAGCTGATAAATGTTGTAGTTAAGAAACGAAACTGTTAAATACCTAAACTATTATATCAAATTCACAATAGCAAGCTTAGCGGGATGAAGTGTATGAAATAGAAAAAAAGACAATCACCATAAGGTGATTGTCTTCATCGAAGGCGACGACGGGATTTGAACCCGTGATCAGGGTTTTGCAGACCCTTGCCTTACCACTTGGCCACGTCGCCGTTTGCGATAAAAAGAGCGGGCGATGGGATTCGAACCCACGATCTTTTCCTTGGCAAGGAAACGTTCTACCAACTGAACCACGCCCGCAGTTTCGACCTCCTCAGGCCGAGAATGCCGAGAGCCAGAATCGAACTGGCGACACCATGATTTTCAGTCATGTGCTCTACCAACTGAGCTATCTCGGCCGATAGGTTTCGTTTGTTCTACGCTTATATTTTACCTAGGTGTTTGATGATTGTCTAGGGTATTTTTACAAACCACCCCTCACAAATGATGTATAATCCACCCAACGGAGATTTGTGCATGGAGATCGTTTGGTTCGGTTTATCCTGTTTTCGCTTGACCGAGCGCGGCATGGCAAGCGTCGTCACCGACCCCTATGACCATCAGGTCGTTGGCTATGAGCCATTGAAATTAAAAGCCGATATCGTCACCATTAGCCATGAAGCGCCTGGCCATGCCAACTTTAACGCCGTTAAGGGAAGGACGCACGTCTTGCGCGGACCTGGCGAGTACGAGATCGGCGGCGTATTCATCACTGGCGTCCAAACCAATGGCCAAGGCAAGCGAGAGCCTAACGAACCACGCAACACCTTATACGTGTTCGATTTCAACGGAGTCACCATTGCCCATCTCGGAGATATTCGCCGCGTGCCCAGCCAGACCGAGGTTGAAGCCCTTGGAAGTGTGCAGATTGCTTTAGTGCCGGTGGGTGGCGGTGGGGGGCTAAGCGCTGCCAAAGCGGCGGAAATTGTCAGTTTGCTCGAGCCGGGCATTGTCATCCCCATGCACTACCACACGCAAGGCTGTCAGCTAAAATTAGCTCCCTTGAGCAAATTCCTAAAGGAAATGGGAATTAACGAGCTAGAGGCAGTCGACTCCTTAAAAATTACTCCCACCTCAATACCCGAAGAAACCAAAGTGATTGCGCTAAAAGTTCAACAATCATAAACAAGAAGGATAATGGTATGGCAGTAAAACTCCTAATGACCTGGGATATCCTCCCTGCGAAAGAGCAGGAATACTTCGAGTTCATGGTTCGCGAGTTCATCCCCAGCATCGAAAAGCTTGGCTTGGAACCTTCCGACGCGTGGTTCACCGTTTATGGTGACCAACCCCAGATCATGGCTGCCATCCGCAGTTCCAATCTCAACCGGTTACAACAAGTGCTCAACTCGGCCGATTGGCAACGGCTGACAGAGCAATTACTAGACTACGTTGAAGAACTCAAATACAAAGTGGTGGAGGACCGACCGGGTTTCCAACTCTAGGAAGCCCCTTGAGGTATGATTTCACCGATTGGGACAAAACTTCTCACTTGGTACGCTCAAAACGCCCGCTCCCTTCCCTGGCGCGGGCGTTCTTCCCCTTATGCTATCTGGGTTTCTGAAATCATGCTCCAACAAACCCGCGTTGAGACTGTTATCCCCTATTACCTCCGTTGGATGGAGCGCTTTCCAGATATCGATCGCCTAGCCAATGCTTCAGAAGAAGAAGTGCTGCGCTATTGGGAAGGTTTGGGCTATTATGCTCGCGCCCGCAACTTATGGCGCGCTGCCCAACGGCTCCAAACTCATTTCGAAGGGCAACTGCCTCAGGAATTCAGCGCCTTACGTAGCCTCCCCGGTATCGGCAACTACACCGCGGCGGCCATTGCCTCCATCGCCTTTGGGCAAGACAGAGCAACGTTGGACGGGAACATCCGTCGTGTCCTCGCCCGCTTGGTTGCCAGTCGAATTCCATTGCGCACCCCCCAGAGCGACCGAGAATTGCTCCTTTTTGCCAAAACTCACTTACCACCCGGCAAAGCCGGCGAATACAATCAGGCGTTAATGGATCTCGGCGCAATGATTTGCACCCCTCGCCAACCGCAGTGCGACCTTTGCCCCTTGTTGGCTGACTGTCGTGCCGCTCAATTAGGCATCCAAAGTGAAATTCCACTGACCAAACCTAAGAAACTCCTACCACAGTATGTCGTCACGGCGGCAGTCATTATCCAAAAAGGCAAATTCCTAATTACCCAACGTCCGCGACACGGATTATTAGGGGGAATGTGGGAATTTCCCGGCGGTAAATGCCAAGATCAAGAAAGCCTAGAATCTTGTTTGAAGAGGGAAATCTTGGAAGAGTTAAACCTCCACATTGACGTTGGTGAACCTTTTGGAACTTATCGTCACGCCTATACGCACTACCGCGTTACTTTACATGCTTTTCTTTGCTCTATTCCCAACGGTGATCAACCTTTCCCTACCGAGGGGCAAGCCTTTCAATGGGTAGAACGAAATCAGCTTTCCCATTTCCCGATGGGAAAAATTGACCGCCAAATCGCCGATCGAATCCAAACTTTGGAAACGCTATGTTCATCATCGATGCTCACGAAGACTTAGCATGGAATATGCTGACCCTCCAGCGCGATTATAGCCGCTCTGCCGCCGAGACGCGCCAATTGGAAGCAGGCACTTCTATCTGGAAATGGAAC
>CAKZNJ010000362.1 GCA_937129505.1 uncultured Anaerolineae bacterium
GACGACGGCGCCAGCGGCCGGCGTTACACCTTCACCGTCACCGATACCGGGATCGGCATCCCGGAGGATCGCCAGCGCGACCTGTTCCAGCGCTTCACCCAGCTGGAGCGCGGGCGCGGCGGCACCGGCCTGGGGCTGGCGATCTGCCGCCGTCTGGTCGAGCTGATGGGCGGCAACATTGGCTTTTCAAGCCAAGCGGGTAAAGGCTCTACGTTCTGGTTTACACTTCCCTTAAAAGGCAAGGCTTTATGAAACGCAGCCGATCCGGTAAACGGTATCCGTTACTAATGTATCGGCGCACGCTTGACCGGCTGTGGCCGAGTTTGTTTCTTTCCGGGGTTATCCTGCTGGTCATCGGGGTATATGTGCGCTTTGCCTCCACACCCATCGCCAAAGAAGAAGCTCCTTGGTTATTCATTTCCGGAGCTTTGTTGGTTGTTTTGAGCTTATTTTTTATCCTGATGCGCTACGCTGCCTATGTGCAGCCGCATGCCGACCATCTTCGCTTTGTCACCCCTTTTCTTCAGATGCGCATCTCCTATCGGCGTATCCGTTCTACCCATGCGGCTGAGATCAACGCCCTTTTTCCACCTCAGCGCATCTCTCGTTCCCTGCGTTCCTTTCTCGAACCATTTTATGGCCAGACTGCCATTGTGTTAGCCTTAAACGGCTATCCAATGCCCAAACCCATCTTGAGGCTATTTCTCACTCGCGCCATGTTCCATCCCCAAGGTGAAGGGTTCATCTTACTGGTGCCAGATTGGATCGCCTTTAGCGGTGAATTGGAAAGCTTGCGCTCCCAATGGCTGAGCGCCCAGAAACAGCGCACAACTTCGTTTCGCTAATCTACAGAATCTTTGATCTTGGATGGATCAAGAGAGCCCATCAACAAAGATACTCAAAGCAGAAGCCCTTCCTCACTTCTTAACCGAATAGCACATACTCCTTCAAAAAGGCTTCTACCGTCTTATAGAAGTGTTCAATCGTCTCAGACTTGCGAAAGCCATGCCCTTCACCAGCGTAAAGGTGATATACGTGGGGCACGCCGCGGCGGCGCAAAGACTCAACAACCGCCTCCGACTGGGCGCGCGGCACCACCGTATCATCCTCTCCTTGAAAAATAGCCAGGGCATCGCGAATGCGATCGACGAAGTAGATCGGCGAGCGCTCACGATAAACCGTTGAAGCCTCGGGGAGCACTCCCAATAGGCTATCCAAGTAGCGCGCCTCAAACTTGTGCGTCTCTTGAGCAAGCTTGAACTGATTCGAGACCCCATAAAGGCAAATACCCGCCTTGAAGAAACCCGCATGATCCTCTAAGGCTTTGAGGACGGTAAAGCCGCCGGCGCTTCCTCCCATAATGACCAATTTCCTACCATCCACCCAACCCCGTTCAACACAAGCCTGAGCACCGCTTACGGCGTCCTCGAGATCGTAGATGCCCCACGAAAAGCGAAGTTTTTGCCGATAAGCTCGCCCATACCCCGTTGAACCACGATAATTTACCTCTAGAAAAGCGTACCCCCGCGTGGCAAAATATTGAGCACGGGGATTGAACCCATTTTTCACCTGACTGGTGGGTCCACCGTGAATATGAACTATGAGGGGTGGAAGCCCTCTCCCTGCTTTCGGCAATGGATGGGGAGGATAATAGAGGCCGTGTACGGTTTCGCCATCTTTTCCAGCCCATTCGATCGGGTGGGCAGGCGAATAGCGATCGAAGGGGATATCTTCGGGATAAGCACGCCCCCAAATCTGCGTTGTCCCATCCTCTTGAACGGTGATCACTCTTGGAGGCAGGTTCGCCCCTGAAGCAATCAAAGCCAGAAGTGTCTCATTTTGCCATTGGGTAAGGCAGATTTGCCCCAGCATCGTATAGGGAGTATCCAAATCGACAGCGGCTTCTTCGCCGCTTTCCACCGAGATTTTGATTAGCCGATCCTGTGCCTGCTGATTGCGCACGACGTAAATCGAACGCCCATCGGCGCTGAACTGAAAAGTGCGCATGCCTTGGATCCAGGCCGGCAGACCATGCTCTGCCTCCACTGTGGTGAGTTGTCGCTTTTTCTTTGTCTGCAGATCATAAAGCCACAATTGCCACCAGTTCTCGCTTTCATCCACATACGCTAGATATCGTCCATCTGGAGAGAAGAGGGGCTGAAAGATGGGCGTCTTTTCATCGCCGGCGATGGTTTCCACCGTCTTACAGCGCCAACTGCCGTGCTCTTCCTCCAGCTCTGCCACCCGTAACCATGTCCCATCCCAAGGCATATTGGGATGGTTCCAAGCAATCCACGCAAGGCGGCGTCCTTCAGGATGCCAAGCCGGTTGCATATAAAAATCTTCCCCTTGCACAAGGATTTGAGGCCAGTTTTGCCCGGCGCTCTCCACAATGGCAATGACATCTTTATCCTCATAGGTATGCACATAAGCCAGCCACTTGCCATCTGGCGAAGGAGTTGGAGCAGCGGCGCGACCAAATGCAGGAGTCAGCGCAGCAGCTTGACCGCCAAGCAACGACTGGCGGTAAATTCGCCCATTCTCGGCGCTGACGAAATAGACCCACTCGTGCCAGATCCCAAAGTCACCCCCGCCATAACCTACCTTGGCGCGCACCGAAAAATCTGCGTTGAGATCACGCCGTCCCTCTCCATCCAAGGGTTGAACCACAATGACGCCGCGATCGGAACGATTCTCCAACCAGAGTAGGTAGCCTTGCGGTGACAGAGCAACCTCTGCAAGGGTAAGCCCCCTTGCCATTGATAATGGGGTTATTGGGCTAGGGAATAATCCATATTGCAATTCCTGATCACTCATCTTTTCTCCTTTTGAAGCCGAAGCTGGCAATCACTGATAGTTCGTTCCATTTTCGTTCGGGTTCCTCCCCTCAGCACTTGACTCTCGGGGGGTGAAAAAGACCGGTTATCGTTGGCGGTGAATCCCTGCGAAGGCGTTCAGCCCTCTACGCTTTCTGGCTTGCAAGGTTGCGTAAAGGAGCAAACGTCCTGCGATGCAGGGGACAAGCCCCCCGACGAAGGATTCGCTCCAAATGCAAAGCGGTTGCGTACCCTTTATGAATAGCAAAGCCATACTCGGGATAGAGCGCATCGATTTGCAACATCCATCGATCACGCTCAGTTTTGGCGATAATCGAGGCGGCGGCGATGGTTAGACAACGTTGGTCTCCCTTGACCAAGGAAAGTTGGGGCAAATCGCTCTCGGTCAAACGGAAATAATCGATCAGGAGATATTCGGGTGTACAAGCGAGAGCGCTCAATGCCCGCTGAGCTGCCAGGCGGGTAGCGGGGGCAATCCCAATGCGGTCAATTTCGTCATTAGAGGCAAAGCCCACTGCCCACCCCAGGGCATGAACCTTGATCTGTTCTGCCCATTCCAGCCGCTCGGCGGGCTCTAGCTGTTTCGAATCCCTTACCCCGCAAAGTTGATCAGCAATTTGCGGGTCTGGAGGTAAGCATACCGCACCCACTGCCACCGGCCCAGCTAACGCTCCCCGCCCTGCTTCGTCAATACCGACCACCCAATGGATGCCATTTCTCCATAAATCCAGTTCAACAGTCAAATCTGGAGGCAGAACAGGGATAGCTCTGCTGATCACTCCGGGAACCTCCTCCAATGGGAGCGGATGTAAAGCAAATCCATCGCCATGCGCAGCGAGTCACGCCAAACATGAACCTTCGACTCCGCCTCGAAGTACCAATTGATGGGCACTTCGCGAATGCACATGCCGAGTCGTTGTGCCAGATAAAGGATTTCGACATCGAACGTCCATCCCTTGATCGTCTGTAAGGGGAACAACTTTTGAGCTGCGGCGGCCGTGAAGCATTTGAAACCGCACTGGGTATCGTGAAATTGGGGCAGGAGAAGAAGGCGGATGAGGATATTGAAAGCGCGACCTATCCAGTGGCGCATGAAGGGCTCATTGTACCGTTTCGCACCCGGTGCTTCTCTGGAAGCGATGACAATATCTACATTTTCGATACGGGGTGGCAAAAAGCGCTCGATTTCTTGGGGAGGCATGGATAGGTCAGCATCGCACATCATGCGAAACTCGCCCTGCGCAGCTAACATACCCCGCCGCACCGCCAGTCCTTTCCCGCGCTCATCCTCATGCAATACATTTAATCCTTGGTAGCGCTGCGCAAGCTCTTGCGCCAAACGGAAGGTTTGATCTTGGCTGCCGTTTTCCACGACCCAAACATCGAAGGAGTACGGTTGGGTAGCTAAGTAGGTATAGAGACTTTCCAAAGTATGCGGTAAACGATGCTCTTCGTTGTGGGCTGGGATGATAATCGATAGGAATGGCTTGTCCAATGGGATATCCAAACATTCAAGATAGCGCCAGAATAACGAGAACCAAGGCAATCAACACCACCAAGTTGACAATCACTAAAAATGCAATAACCAGCAATTGGCGCTGCGAAAACGGCACCTTATGAACCGCACGCACAAATCTTTCGTCGCTAGGGAGAGGCAATTCGCTCACCGGTGATTGAACCGCTGGGGGCTTTTCTTCGCGCAAAGAAAAGTCGTCCTGAATCTCGCGCGCTGCCAAAGCCTCCTCCAGCGTAGAGGGGGCAAGAATCGGCTCTAAAGCGTGCACCTCGTTGATCGTTAAAGTCGGCTGAGCCTTTGCCAAAGCCGCGGCAAAACGGGGAAATCCATCAAGGTAAATCAAGCGCACCGCGTTGGGTGTCGCCTCGACATGGACACCTGATTCGGTGAACAGGATCGCTGCTTGGACGTTTACGTGGGGATAACCTTTTTCTGCCAAGTAAGAGCGTAAGTTCTCCACCTGTTCGGAAGCCAACCGCAAGGGATTGGGTTGGAGAGGTCGATATCGATTGCGCCGTTCATCCAATTGCTCCCATTGGCTTCCCGTTGCCCGAAAAACGCCACGCAGTTGACTGAGGTACAGCAAGGTAATACCGCTTGGAGTAAGGAGGGCAAAAGGGGCTTGAATCGTCCCATCCTTCAAAGCAAAGTCGTAAATCAACGTACAGTTGTGATCAAAAACGCTGCCGAGGATAGCCTCAATGCGCTGTAGAATGGGATTGTCTTTTCGCTTAAACGACGGCGTGCCCCACCGTTTGGAGGAGGGTTTTTCTGGGACAAAGGTCGGCTCAACGGCATGTAAGACCTTCATGTTGCCATCAAACAGGACTCAGCCAGAAAGATAATGGCGTACCAAATGCACACTCTCATCGATAATCTGCCGCCTGAAAGCGGTTAACTGCGTCATGGGCAGGCGCGAGAAAATCGCTTCTTGTAATACAGACGGAGACCGAACGAGGCGGACAAATTCTTCAACTTGAAGCCCTTGACGCGCCGCAAACACTTCTATGGTTGCAATTTTACTGCCCGGCTTGAGCTGTTCACTGATCAAATTTCTCCATTGGATGAGATCGGTATCGCGCACAAAGGGCAGCCAATAGCGGGGAGTTGCGCTCTCCAAGCTATAACTCCAGTGCGGTTGGAGGGTGGGGATGATTTGTTCGTCCAAATAGGCTCGCAAGACATTATGTAGCACCAGCCGCTGTTCAAACGTGCCCCACGTGCTTTGTAAACCAAAAACGGGCACAAATATCTGTTGAACCCACCGCCAGTCAGCTTGCAAGTGGCAAAGGTAGCCGCTCACAAAGGCTTTTTGATCGGCCGGCAAGCAGGCGCTCTTCTCCAATTCAGGATAACTCTGCCACATTTGCTGCCACGGGAGCAATGAATTGCTTTTCAAGGGCAAATCAAAGAAGTGTGTTGCTGCCCTGGATTGCCCAGAAACCACCTGCACATCTGGCGCCACATGCCCCAACAGGTAGGCAGGGAGGTTGCTCTCGATCAAAGCTCGCGTTGTAGCAGGCAACGCAGGATGAGCTAAGATCTCTTGTGCCAGACTGAGATGGTAAAACGGCGTGGGCATGGTTAGATAATGGGTACTCCCTCCAAATGGTCGCTTGACGAGGAAGTATTTTCGGTGACGACAACAGCATTGCCATTGACCCGTTTTAGATGCACCGCTCTGGAGAGCTGAAAGGCACTTCCCATCTGGGCAAGACGCTGACCGGCGAAAATCTTTTTTCCCTTCTTGAGCCGCTCAATCAGTTCGCTGCGCGGCAGAATCACCACATCGGAGAAAGCCTCCCCACGTCGTTCATAGCCGCGCACCCAATCAATCTCTCCATGTGGCGTATAACGCACTGTTTCGATTACGAAATCAGCCTTCGGTCGTCGCATGGGTCGTTCTCCCTGAAATGTTAAACTAAGTCGTCTTTCTCAGTGAGCCGTGAGGATTATACCGCGCCTTAACCTCAGCGACAGGACTAGTTAGAATAAGCTAAAACAATCCTATCGGATAACTGACCACCAAAACGGTTAATCTCCTCAGGCCCCCGCATCCTCGGGGAATGCGGAGGCCTTCACAAAGGGAGGAGGACGAAATGGACGAGATTAACGGAACAGAGATTTACTCAACTTGTTGAGATTGTTGAACTGGGAAAAGGCTCTCCAAAGGAATGCGGATCACATCACACCATTCTGCCGAGTGTGGATTGAGACCGCGCACCGCATTGTGATATGCCTTCTGGATAGCCCGCGTGACCGGACCCATGCGGCCATTTCCAATGACCCGGAAATCGATCTCTGTCAAAGCAATCACCTCTGCCGCCGTGCCGCTGACAAAAACCTCATCAGCGATATAAAGTTGATCACGGGAGATCGGCTGTTCAACCACATCAATCCCCAGATCATTGCACAAGGTAAAGATGGTATCGCGGGTGATTCCTTCCAAGACGGCAGCGGTCGGTGGTGTATATACTTTATTATTCCTCACCAAGAAGATGTTCTCTCCAGTGCATTCCGCAACATAACCTTGAGGATCGAGCATGATCGCTTCATCAAATCCAAGGCGAGCCGACTCGGTCTTTGCCAGCACACTGTTCGCATAATTGCCGGTGATCTTCGCTTTGGTCATCATCACGTTGGGATGGTGACGGGTAAAGGTGGAAATGTTGGCGCGAATGCCCTTTTCCAGCGATTCTTCACCTAAGTAATTTTTCCATTCCCAGACTGCGATCGCCAGTTTTGGCTTGCCGGCATCTACGGATAAATTCCAACCGCCTTCGTCCAGATAAATGAGGGGACGAATATAGCATTCCTCAAATCCATTTGCAGCCACTGTCTGGCGCACCGCATACGCCATTTCTTCTTCTGTGTGTGGCAATTCCCGAAAACCCACTACCCGAGCAGATTGGGCAAGGCGATGGATGTGCTCCTTCAGGCGAAAAACCGCCGGTCCTTCGGGAGTAGCATAACAACGAATACCCTCGAAAACTGCTAATCCATAGTGCAGTGCAGGGGTAAGGAAATGCAGGGTAGCCTTTTCATATTCCACCAGTTGGCCGTCAAACCAAATGTATTTCGATATCGGTCTCATTTCAAAAAACCTCCTCTGAACAAATTGCTTCTCAAATCTGCTGAATCAACTCGATTCGACCTCTCTAAACAGCTACAATGGCTGCAGCTAACCGTTTAATGATGCTTCGTGTTATCGCTTCTGTGTTGGCGCTGCCACCGAGGTCAGGGGTGAGAATTCCAAGACTGAGCGTATCTTCCACAGCCCGCTCAACGGCTTGTGCTTCTTTTTCCAACCCCAACGAGTAGCGCAGCATCAACGCTGCGGACAAAATCGTGCCAACTGGATTGGCGATTCCCTTGCCCGCAATATCCGGCGCAGACCCGTGGATTGGTTCATATAATCCACGCCGCTTGCCGTGTTGGTTTTGGCTATCTCCGAGCGAAGCCGAAGCCATGTTGCCCATCGAGCCGGTCAACATCGAGGCTTCGTCGGTCAAAATATCTCCAAACATATTCTCGGTGACCAAGACGTCAAAACTGGCCGGCCGCTGAATTAGATACATCGCCGCAGCATCAACAAGGAGATGTTCCAACGTGACGTCGGGATAATCCTTCGCCACTTCGCTGACCACTTTACGCCACAAGCGAGAAGTCTCCAGAACATTGGCTTTGTCAATCGAAGTCACCTTGCGCCGCCTTGTGGAGGCTAGCTGAAAAGCCAAATGGGCGATACGGCGAATCTCGCTCTCGCTGTAGAACATAGTATCTACAGCACATTCCTCGCTGTTCTCCACCCAGCGCTGCTTCGGCTGCCCAAAATAGATACCGGAAGTCAACTCACGGACAAAGATCAAATCCACCTCGGCGATGATGTCCATCTTCAAGGGAGAGGCTGTCAGCAAGCGAGGATGCGGTTTTACGGGGCGCAAATTGGCATAGACGCCTAAGCCCTTTCGAATGGAAAGCAAACCTTGCTCAGGGCGCATTGGCGCATCGGGCGAATCCCACTTTGGGCCGCCAACTGCCCCTAACAGCACAGCATCTGCCTGCTGGCAGGCTTCAAGGGTAAAAGGCGGCAACGGATTCTGATACTGTTCGATGGCAACACCACCGATAGGATAATTTTCCATCTCAAAGGAATGGCCATAACTATTCGCCACCGCTCTCAAAACGGCTTGAGCGGCTTCAACAACTTCAGGCCCGATTCCGTCACCGGGTAAACAGGCGATCGTAGCTTTCATGCGCTTCTCTCAGCTTTCTGAATGAGCGGGTGGGTTCGCAAGAGCGTATTCAAAGCTATCTGCAATCGCCCGCCAACTAGCTTCGATGATATTGGTACTGGCGCCGACTGTACTCCAGCGCCGTGTGCCATTTTTGGTGTCGATGAGCACCCGCACCGCCGAAGCTGTGCCATTTTCGCTATCTACAATTCTGACCTTATAATCATCCAATCGAACCGAACGGATCGCCGGATAGACATCTTCCAAGGCTTTGCGCAAGGCTGCATCGAGGGCGTTGACCGGGCCATTCCCTTCAGCCGCCGTGTGCAAAATGCGGTCGCCGACCCGCACCTTGACCGTTGCCTCTGCTAACATCCCTCGCCCTTGGCGATGTTCAACCACCACCGTAAAATCGATTAGTTCAAAAGGTGGCTGATAATTCGGTTGGGCGCGTTGGAGCATCACGTTGACCGAACCCTCGGCGCCTTCAAAGGTAAATCCTTTGGCTTCCAACTCCTTGATCTCGTTCAGAATATCTCGCGCTTGTTCGGAGGTCAGGCTCACACCTAATTCT
>CAKZNJ010000363.1 GCA_937129505.1 uncultured Anaerolineae bacterium
CGATATTGTAGATGCTCGTTACCGCTACATTGGCAGCGGCGAAGCTCCTTCAACAGTTCAAGCCCCTTATCATGATCTCACTGAGGGGGTTCACCAAGCAATCGATCGGTTACAGCAGATCACTGGCCGAAATTTACTTGACGCCGAGGCAAAGCTTATTGTCCCCTCTCAGGCAGACGGCAGTGGCGTCGATTTGGTCGTTGCGACTGTGTCTGCTGGCCCGCCTTTAAAAGTTATTCTCGTCGGCTTACTAATGGATGTCTCTCTTGAGAGTGCAGCGAACCTATCGTCTACCATCTACGCCCAGGTTATCGAACAAATTCACCTTGGCGATCAGAGGAAGTTACAGGATCGCCTGAATTTGATCCTCCATTCTCAACCCGATCTCGTTGTCGTTGCGGGGGGAACCGAGGGGGGAGCAGGGCGTGCGGTGATGCAGATGCTCGAAGCCGTAGGATTGGCAGCATTATTGAGCAATGATGAGCATCGCCCCTATATTTTGTACGTCGGAAACTCAGCGATCAAAGAGCAAGTAAAAAGCACCTTAGGCTCAATCGGTTCGCTCGTTTTATCCGCTAATATCCGGCCTGCGTTGGAGGTTGAAAATTTAGAAGCCGCCAAGTTGGACTTATTGAGGGTCTACCGCCAAATCCGAAGTGCAAAAATGCCGGGTTTCTTTGATCTCGATCAATTGTCTAATGGAGGGGTTATTACCCCATCGTTCGGCTGGGAACGAGTAGTGCGCATGTTGAGTAAATCCTACGATCAACGCAAAGGTGTAATGGGGGTTGACATTGGTGCGTCGGCGACGATCCTTGCTGTAAGTTTGGGGGGAGAAGCGACCGTTGGGGTTTTTCCCCAGTATGGTTTAGCCAACCCACACTTGCGCAACTTAGAGAAAGTCAATCTGAGTGAGCTTTCCTACTGGCTGACCTTTGATATTTCACCCCAGACGCTAAAGAACACCTTAATAACCAAACAGGCTTATCCGGCTAGCTTGCCGATGAACGAGGAGGAATTGGAGATTGAGTTAGCGTTGGGACGGCTGATGTTGCAATATAGCTTAAGAGAAATGCGTAAGCGGTTGAAAAATTTTGGGGGTGGTGGATTGCCGATTCTTCCACCCATGGAGCCGATTCTGGCGGCGGGGAGCATCTTAACCCGTGCCCCCCGGTGGTCGCAAGCCGCAATGGTTTTACTAGATGGATTGCAACCGAACCGCATTACGACTCTCGTCCTCGACCAGCATCACATCATTGCCTCCTTAGGCGGGGCAGCAGCACTTAACCCCGTCTTAGCTGTTCAAGCCATGGACTTTGGCACCTTGTTTAGTCTGGCTTCTGTGATCGCCCCTGTGGGACAGGCACGGGCAGGTACCGTAATTATGAGAGCTAAATTGATTCATGAAGATGGCAGAGAAGAAAAAATCGATGTGCGCTATGGATCTTTATATCGCATCCCCTTGCCTTTCGGTAAAACCCTGCAAATGCATTTACAACCCCTTCACGGTTTCGATCTTGGAATGGGAGGCGCCGGTGTGGGTGGAAAAGTTCGTCTAGCGGGAAGCGCTTTGGGGGTGATCATTGATGCTCGCGGCCGCCCGCTGCCGTTGATTCGAGATGTCAAGCGGCGCCAAGAATGGATGAGAAAAAATTTGGCGGTTTTGGAGAGTCGATGATGGCATCCTTCTTGCATGGCAAGATACGAGGTTAATCCATGATGCAGTTCGCAGTGACGCACTACCAGCCTTTGACAACTATTCGGCGTGAACGCCTTTTACCCCTTGGCGGGAAAATACTAGCTCGTAAGGGTCAAAAGGTCAAATCCACCGATATCCTCGCTGAATGTGACCTTACACCTCAGTTTATTGTCGTGGAATACGCTCGTGGTTTGGGACTATCGCCTCAGGATGCGGATGAATATGTCCAAGTCAAGGTCGGCATGGATGTCGAGCAAAATGACGTGATCGCCGGTCCTGTAGGTTTAATGAAACGGCTAGTTCGATCGCCTCATCCTGGTCGGGTGGTGCTAATAGGGGACGGCCAGTTGCTTTTGCGACGAAAATCTGATCCCTTTTATCTTCAAGCAGGCTTCGAGGGAACCGTTGTGGAACTCATTGCTGATCGCGGGGTTATCCTTCAAACCGTGGGAGTTTTGGCACAAGGGGTTTGGGGAAACGGACGGACAGCAAGTGGCATCCTGGTGACGGTTTTGGAGCAACCTGAAGAAGAATTGACCGACAAACATTTTGACCAGAGGACACAGAATGCCATTGTTCTTGGCAGTTATGTGACCAAAGCCGCTGCGTTGGAAAAGGCTGCTGCTGTGCCTGTTCGGGGTTTGGTTTTGGGAGGTTTGGAAGGTTCGCTGGTTGGAATGGCGGAGCAAATGCCTTATCCCATCTTGGTGCTAGATGGGTTTGGCTCTTATCCCATGAATCCGTTTGCTTACCCAATTTTGGCTACGAACGAGAGGCGAGAAGCGTATATCAACGCTGAAAAATGGGATACCTATCAAGGAAAAAGGCCAGAAATCATTATCCCCCTTCCACTGGAAGATTATCCTACCGAAACTCGTGAGACAGCGGAGCTGAGCCCAGGCGCGACTGTCCGAATCTGCCGCTCTCCCTTTTGTGGAAGAGTTGGGAAAATTGAACGGCTGCTAACGGGCAAGGTGATTTTGCCCAATGGATTATCCACCCAAGCGGCTGAAGTCCGCTTAGCGGATAATGAATTGGTCCTTTCGCCATTCGTCAACTTGGAGATTCTTGAAACATAAGAAGCGACCAAGATTCTTAGCCTCAATAAGGAGGAGAAAGCTATGACGTTTGAAGAAATTAACTTGGATACCAACATGGACGGAGCGCCTCCGCCAGAGGAACGTTCAAATCGGGCTTTTATCGTTATTGCAATCGGTTTGATCGCGTTGGCGTTGATCGTGGTGGCTTGCTTGGCAGCTTATGCCCTCTATTTTGTCCCCCGCCAACGGCAAAATCAAGCCAATCAAGTAGCTACGGTAAATGCCCAAAATACGGAGATCGCAAAGAGCATTCTTGCCACAACGATTGCCGAAGCCTTTACCCCTACCCCGGCAGTCACGGCCACCAACACACCAGAGCCTGTGCAACCAACCGATACCCCGGTTGTCATTATCCCGACCAATACGCTTGTTCCAACCGGTGATCCGCGTACTGCCACTGTCGCCGCTCTCTACACCCAAGCGGCACAAGCAACGATGCCCAGCGTCCGGACACCGACGCCGACATCAACTGCTTTGCCCGCAACCGGGTTTGCCGATGAAGTAGGCGCACCAACTTTGCTTGGCTTGGCGGTTTTATTATTGGTGGTGATCTTTATGGCGCGTCGATTGCGCAGTTCGACCGGTTAAGTGGACGGCTGTAGGGGGTAGAGGCTATGCAAACCTTTACCCCGCTGAGATCAACCCGCTTTGGCGGCAATCTCCTTCCCAAAATCGATGAGAGCTTCCATCACCTCGGCAGAGCGTCCTTCTGTATAAACGCGCAGCACTGGTTCGGTCCCGGAAGGACGAATGAGCAGCCAGGATCCGTCTTCCAAAATGTATTTGATTCCGTCAAGGGAGCCGATTTCTGCTACTGGAAAGCCTCCGATCTTCGCCGGCTTGTTGTCGAGCAAAGTCTGCTTCATTTTATCTTTTGAGACAGGTCGGTTTAACGTTAAGTCCAATCGTTTATAGTAGGATGGACCTGCCTCCTGCACTAATTGATCTACCAGTTCAGATAAGGGACGGCGCCATTTTGCGACAATCTCGATCAAAAGCAACCCCATGAGAATGCCATCCCCTTCAGGGATGTGGCCGCGAATAGACATCCCTCCCGACTCTTCACCACCGATGAGGATGTCTTCTTTGAGCATGTACTCGGCAATATAGTTAAACCCCACGGGGGTTTCGTAAACGCTTAAGCCATACTGGCGCGCGAGGCGGTCGATCATGCAGGTCGTCGAGACCGTGCGAACCACCGCCCCTCGCCAACCGCGTTCTTCAACCAGATATTTTAGAGCGAGGGCCATAATTTTGTGGGGATCGATGAAGCGTCCCTCTTCGTCCATTGCTCCAATACGGTCGGCGTCTCCATCAGTCGCAAGGCCGAAATCCCCCATGTGGGTACTGATCGCCCCTGCCAGTGCGCCGAGGTGCTTACGGATGGGTTCAGGGTGAATTCCCCCGAAGCCAGGATTCATCTCGCCGCGAATCTCTTGTACTTCGCAGCCACTGCCTTGCAGGAAGCCCTTGATTACCCCGCGGCCGCTTCCGTACATCGAGTCCACCACAACCCGTTGGGGGTTTTCAGCAATTGCATCGAAATCAATTAAGGTGCGTAGATGTTCTCCATAGGCAGGGATGGGATTGATGCGTTGGATCAGCCCATTTTGGCGGGCAGTCTCGAAATCCATCAGATTTGGGCCGCGAGCTCGCTCCTCGTTGTGGTTCAGAAAGACCTCTACTTTGCGACATTGTTCCGCTGTTGCTGAACCCCCGTAATACGCTTTGAGTTTCACGCCGTTGTAGCGCGGGGCGTTGTGCGAAGCGGTAATCATAATCCCCGCAATCGCTCCGAGATGGCGTACGGCATAGGAAATGGCGGGGGTCGGGGCGTCGGACTGAGCTAAATTGACCCGAAAGCCATTGGCAGCCAGTACTCGGGCAACATCGGCAGCATAGCGATCGGAGAGAAAACGGGTATCAAAACCGATGACGACCGTTTGCTTATTTTCCGCTTGTAGCTCTTCAAAGCCATTTTCCCACGAGCCAGAAGCAATCGCATCCGCAATTGCTTGAGCAACGTTACGGAGATTGTGAAAGGTAAAGGTATCAGAGATTACAGCACGCCAGCCATCTGTGCCAAAATTAATGGGCATCCATTACTCCTTTTTTAAAGATATCGAGTCAACCAAATTCCCCAGCCACAATGACTATTTTCGAGCCTTCAGAACGAAAGAGACGCCCCAAATTTTATCATCGAATGGTGTTTTTCTTGCATCGTCTTTCTAAAAAAAGACAACTCACTTAGGTTTATACATGGGACGCACAAATTCTTTAGGCGAGTTGGATATAGAAGTTTTAAATTATTCATGCTAGAATGAAACAATGATGGAAGGTTATATCTCCGAGACGGTTGCATTACTTCGCCAAATGGCGATTTTTCAAGGAATTGATGATGCCCGTTTGGCGGAGTTAGAGAGTTTTTTGGGACGCGTCAATGTGAAGAAGGGGGACCTTATTGTTCAGGAAGGTAGCCCTGGTGATTTTTTCTATATTATTTACTCTGGCCGCTTGCTGGTGTGGCATGAGACGCCCTTAGGCAACCAAGAAGTCGCAACCTTAATCCGCGGTGACTATTTTGGCGAGGAAGCTTTACTGTTTGGACAACCCCGCCTTGCGAATGTGTCTGCGTTACAAGACAGTGAACTTTTGGTGGTTGATCAGGAGAAGTTTCAGCAGATGCTCTCCTTGTATCCTTCCTTGCGAGTAAGCTTTGCTGTGACCGCTGAAAGCCGTCATCTTGCAGAAAAAGAGCACTTTGATTGGCTCGGTAAAGACGAAGCTGTCTATTTGATCACCCGTAAACATGAATTGTTTCTTTGGCGTTCTCTAATTTTGCCGATCGTGGTTGTACTCTTGGGCATCCCCTTTACCGTGTGGGGGATGATGATGGGGAGTGTTTTTCTCCAGCATGTCCTTTTGGTATTAGGAGGGCTATTCATCGGGGGTGGTGTTCTATGGGGGATTTGGAATTGGATCGATTGGGGCAATGACTACTATATCATCACCAATCAAAGGGTAGTCTGGCTGGAGAACGTGATTGGAATTTACTCCAGCCGTCGCGAAGCGCCGCTGACAACCATTTTAGCTGTCAATAAACTCACTACCCAAATTGGGCGCATTTTTAACTACGGCACGATTGATGTGCGCACCTATACTGGAGCCATCGTAATGCACAATATGGCTAATCCGGATTTGTTCGAGGCGTTCTTGCGGGGTCATCGCGAACGGGCGCAAAAGCGCTCCCTCGAACAAGAGAGAGACGCGATGCGAGATGCTCTGAGGACAAGGCTTTTGATGCAGGAAGGGGGGAAAATCCCCCTCGCAAACCAGCCACCTTCCAAGCTACCATCTCCAATAAAGTCCTTGCCAACTCCCGCCGAGCAGCGAACGAAAGCCTTCAAAGAGATGATCAAAACGTTTTTTATGATGCGCTATGAAAGCCAAGGGGTCATTACCTATCGGAAACATTGGTTGGTTCTCGTCCGAAAAACCCTCCAGCCTTCCTTAGCATTACTGGCACTGCTAGGTTTTACCGCTTATTTGGTTTACCGCCTAGCTATCCAAAGGGAAGGTTTTTTACTTTCTGGGTTGTCCTGGGCGATGCTTTTGTTCTTAGCCTTTATAGGGGTGGGATTGTGGTGGCTTTATCATTTTTTGGATTGGAGCAATGATATCTACCAATTAACAACGGAACAGATTCTGGATATTGAGAAAAAACCCTTGGGCAGAGAGGACAAGAAAACAGCTTCTTTGGACTCAATACTCAGCGTTGAGCATGACCGCAAGGGGATCATCCGCTTATTGTTCAACTACGGGGACGTCATTGTGAATGTCGGTCAGACGCAGTTTACCTTTGATGGCGTTGCAAATCCCGATCAGGTGCATCAAGATATTCGCGCGCAGATGGAAGCGAGAGCACGTAAAAAGCGTGAACGCGAATTAGCCCAAGAGAGAGAACGCATGATGGAATGGCTATCTGTGTACCATGAAGAAGAGAAACACCTGCGCCAGCAAGGTCACAAGGGGTGATCCTGGTATTGGTTGCCTCTGTTGATTTGAAAAGCGATTAGAGTTCTGAGAGAGCCTGTCCAGCGTCGTCAGCGTGGCTGTAAACTTCGATGCCTAACTTTGAGGCAACTTCAAGGGCGGTCGGTTCTACCATAGGCGAGATGACTATGAGACGATCGGCCTTACGGCCATGTAATTTCTCGTAATAGCGAACTTTCCGCTCAAATTGATACATCTCCCCTTTGCTCAATGAAGACTTGATCTCACCCAGTATTAACAGACCGTTCTTATGAATTAAGTCCAACTCAATTTGCTCGGCGTGACCAAAGACCTCCCCTGCTTCATCCCATTCGGTAACGCTAGTTACTTCTTGGAGAGGAAAATTCTCTCAGGATGGCTTGCAAGGCACTGCGAAAAGATTGCTCAGTATAAAGCCCCCACCGCGCCCTAAGGCTCCGAGCGTTGAGTCGTATCTAGTTTCGATACGTTCCAAACGGGCTAGCATTGAGCGAATTTCCTGTTGGTTTTGCTCCCAGCGGCGCTGGTTTTCTTGCCACTCGGCCTTGCTTTCATCCCAACGGCGTTGAGATTCTTGAATTTCCTTTAGCAAGGCTTGGTCTGCTCTCTCCACTCCGCCCATTTGCACTCGTCTTCTTGGAGACTTTGGCGTAGTTCCTGAAGCATCCGTGCAAAACGATCGCTCGTTTCAACCTTTGGGGCGAAGTGTTCTCTCGCTAGGCGCAGCACTGCTTCGCGCCCCTCTGTATCACTTTCGATTAGGCTGGGCAATGCTTTATAAGATAATTCGCTTTATTTGTTCGTTTGCCATGGAGAAAAACTCCTAGTTTCTCCCCTTGGATTGTAACAGGCAAGTGCGCCTTCGCCTTTAATGGTATTTACAGCAGTTAGGAAAGCGATGGGCGACGGCGCATGATTTCAAGTTTGACTCCTTAGGAATTCGCAGAGGCGATCCAATTGGACAACCAAACGACTTAAGCGCTCGATGCTTTCGGTGGGTTGATCGGATTGACTTTGAAGTTCTTGCAAAAGGTGTTTTGCTTCAAGGGAATTTTTGTAAGCTTCGCTGGTGTTGCCATCAAGAGCTTTTTGAAACGCCATCTCCGCTTGAGAAGATGCCTTTAGAAAGAGGGCATGACGACGGGTGAATTCTGAGTGGTGAATTTGTTGTTTCCTGAATAGCTCGTCTAATTCTAAAGCAGCTTCAGCACAAGCATGAGCCGCTTGAGCATCTTGACGATAGGTCAGAGAGACATAGCCCAAGATGTTATAACCCATTTGCAGCACACCGAGATAAATAGGCTTGGCATTTGCCAGATGGGAAGTCTGGATGCCTCGCTCGACCCAATATCCCGCAGATTCGAAATCACCTAGGTTGTAATATTCGCTGCCTAAGAAAATCATCAGATTGGGATCGGTTGGTGTCTCTTCCACGGCTTGGGACAACACGCGAATTGCCCGTTCTGCGCGCAACTCCTCGCCTTGTACTTTTCTGCTTTGCAAACCATAGTGGAGAATCACAAGGTCATAACGACTCTCAATGATCCCGCCATTGCGTTCGATTGCCTTATCAATCTCCTCGTGATAGGGACGTTCGTATCGATAAAGGGGATGATTGCGAAAAACGCGCAAAAGGGCGGCTAGGTCATAGTTACAAAACAGTTGATCACTGAAGTAATCTATGCGGAGCAAGATTAGCGCATCAGCTTTGGTTTCCAGCAGTTCTTGACGTAGTCGTTGAGCTGTTTGGGGGTCGAGGGCTTCATCTGCGTCTAGGACGAGTATCCATTTCCCTCTCGCGTGCTCAATGCCATAATTTCGGGCAAGTGAAAAGTCATCCTTCCACTCAAAATCCAAGACCGTTGCCCCGTGGCTCAGAGCAATTTGCTTGCTCCGATCGCTCGATCCTGTATCCACAACGATGATTTCATCAACAACTCCCTTGACGCTCTCAAGACAACGGGGGAGATTCTCTTCCTCGTTCTTAACAATCATGCAGAGGGACAGGAAAGGTGACTCGATCATCTCTTTCCCTTAGGGCAACCTCTCAGGTGTGCTGACTCGCTTGGGCTTATTAAGGAGATAACTCGGTAAGGATGACAACAATACTGCTTGCCTTTGAGCACTTCACTTCCCTAGACTACCTTGAGGAGTTGACGAAATCACTTGACCGCTCAACCAATTGGGTAAAAGTTTTTGAATTATTCAGCGTACTTCACTGTGATTATATTCCCAGCAGGGGAAAGCAGGGATAAAAGTATCGTGAAATTTCTGTGAGCATTGTCTAAAGGAGTCTCTGAAGCGACATGAAGGATACAAAT
>CAKZNJ010000364.1 GCA_937129505.1 uncultured Anaerolineae bacterium
GGATGATTCCTGCGGCGTTGGCCGCCAACATCTCCAACCATACAACATCTTCGTCGGTGTAGGCACAGGGGGTATAACTTTGGGTGGAGATCATTCCCCACACCTTTTGGTGGTGCCGCAGGGGGACTGCAATTAGAGAACGAACTGGATCACTTGAGCCAAAATGAATTGCTAGTTGGGCAATAAGAGGTTCTTGAGATAAATCATCTACTTTGATAGTTTTTTCATTATCGATCACCCAGCCGCTTAAACCTTGATGAAGTGAAATCACCTGTTTAGGCGCTCTGCCGCCGCGATCAATCGCATACTCGATGCGAATCTCCTTGTTCTCTTCGTCCAACAATGCGATCACAAAGGCTTCGGCTGGCATTGCTTGCTCAACAGCTTGGTTAATGGTCAAGTAAAGGGTCTCAAAGTCAGACGCTGCCTCGATCAATTGATGGCTTGCTCGATGTAAGATCGTGCGCCGTTCCGCATCTCGTAGGGCTTGAGAGTATAAGGAAGCATTGCGTAATGATAGCGCCGCTTGCTCAGCGAAAACAGAGATTAGATCGAAAAGCTCGCGGTTGAACAAAACTGGCTCCACGGATTCCAGAGCCAAGATCCCAACGGTGCTGTGCGGATCATGGAGGGGAATCGCTAAACCGTAACACGATGCAGCCAAGGTAGGATCTGCGCAAGGTAGAAGATGCCCCTCAGCATCAACCTGAAAGATGAGCAATTCTCGCCGGTTTTTCTCTACAAAACTGTACGCAAACTTCAGCCATTCTTGATCAGAGGCACGGGAATCTCCTCTATGCAAGACACCCCCCTGTTTCTCATGGTCCAACCAGACAATGCTCGCTGAACGGTAAGGAATAATCTGCTCTACGGCTGTAAAAATTCGATAGGGTAGAGATTCAGGATCAAGCTCGCTGCTCAGCATGTGAGCTGTTTTGACTAACCTTTCGGCAATCTCACGCGCCCGACGCTCCGACTCTTCCCGCCGCAGACGCAAGATGGCTGAGGCTAACAAATCTGCAATGGTGATCATTAATCGCTGATCATCTTGCGTAAACGCCCCTATTTCGGGGCTTTCGACATTCAATACCCCAAGAACTTCCTTTCCCACTTTGATTGGGACGCACAGTTCAGAACGCGTTGTAGGGTTAGCAGGGAAATATTGCTCCTCTTTGGTTACATCTTCGATGAGCAATGGTTTGTGGGTCTGAGCTACCACGCCAGCAATACTCCCTTTTCCTAACGGATAAACTCGCTCCATCGCGTGGGGATTTGCGCCTCGATAGCTTTTATGAGGTTTCAGCACCTTACTCTTTTCATCAAGGAGAAGGACACCAAAATTATTCGGATACAGCGTAGTGCTAACAACTTGGGTAACTTTGGTAATCAACTCATCCACCGTTTCAGCTTCCACACCACAAGCTGAAACAAGGTGTAGAACCTGAAGCTCATTGATCTGGCTTTGAAGACGTTGATGAAGCTGAAGGCGAGTTAACACTCCACTTGCTTGTTGCGCAATAAGTTCAAGCATTCGTTGATCTTGCTCGGCAAAGCCTTGTGGCTTATTTGCGGCTAGGATCAACCCACCCATGTGTTCCTTAACATCAATTTGTACAGCTAAAACAGAGGCAATGCTGAGTTCTTGAGCCAGCTCCCAAAAACCTTGTGGCACATCTTCTAAACGGTTTGCCCGCATAGAGCCTTGAAGAGAAAAATCCCAGATTTCTTGTCCCTCCTTCACGACAATTTGAAATCGCTCTATTTCCACAGGGGTAAACCCAAAAGCAGGTGACTTTGCCTCCAGAGTACCCTTATCATGATTGCGAATTGCTATCAGCACTTTTTCAGCCTGAAGGATCTCAGCAACCTTTTGGGTCAGATAGCGATACACCTCGTGTGGGTTTTCCAGGCCTTGTAAATCGGCTGCAATTTGATTGAGATCATTGAGATTCTGAGTCTGCTCTAGCATCAAACGTTCAATTTTTACCCGTTCGGTTAAGTCGCGCCCGACTCCCACAATGCCATAGACCTTGCCATCAAAATCTCGCAGGGGAGAAAGGTGTGTCTGTATAACATGTTCCCCATTTTGGTCTTGATAGCTCCACTCATAGATCACGTTCTCTCCCGCCAAAGCGCGCCGGTTGGCTTCTTCATGCACTGGAGCAGCGTCATCACCGAGGATTTCCCGCGCCGTCTTTCCGAGGAACATATCCTCCCTCAAACCATAATTCTCAATCCACTGTCCATAAACTCCTACATGGCGGCCTTCAGTATCCAGTAAGAAAACGATATCCGCCATCGAATTTACCAGAGAGTAGAAGCGATTGGCTTCAGTCTGATAAGCTTGTTCTGCGTGGACACGGTCACTAATATTATGGTGGGTAATTACGATCGGAGAATGTTCACCATTCAACGGAAATGCTCGTATTCGGAACCAATACTCAAATTGGGGCGTCCAACAAGGATATTCAGCGATGAATTCCGCTCTCTTCCCCTGAGATACCTCTTCCAACCCTTGTAAAATTTGCTCAGCTCGCTTATCTCCCTCCTGACTTGCCTTGCGACATACATCGAAATAGTTGATCCCAACACCCTTTTGGGTCTTCTCATCGGCCCCGTTTTGCCCTGCAAAGTCACGCCATGCTTGATTGACCCATAGAATTTGCCCATTCCGATCAATCAAAACGACTTCATCGAAAAGAAAATCGATCACAGACCAGATCAACTTGCTTATTCTGGCTTGTTCAATATTCTCGAACTTTTTCATTCTCAAATCTCCTTGCGACTAATAAACTGCATTAGCACAAGTGGTAATTCCATATCTATCTTGTTTTTGGATAAAAACCCATCTGCACCAGCTAATAGGGCTTCCTGATGATACACATCGCTGTCGTGAATGGACATCAAAAATACTGGAACCTGAGGACAGCTTTGTTTGATTCGCCTCGTGGTCTCACAGCCATCTAAGTCTGGCATTTTGAGGTCGACAAGTATCAGGTTTACAGGACAACTCTGACAAATTTGAATAGCTCTTGCCCCGTTTTCTGCCAACAAAATCTGAATGTCAGGATACAGACTTTTCACCCAAAGGGCTAACGTTTCTCTGATGTGAATATGGTCATCAGCAATCAAGAGCCTAAATAATGGTGGATGGGGAATTAGACCGTTTTCTTCCATAGCTTATCTATCGTAAATGAGGTGAACATAGCTGAATAATCTCTCCAAGACCACCTTCATTTTGACAGATGGTTGAGGAATCGGCTATCAGGATTGTTTGTCAAATTATGTAAGGGAATTTTGACTTTTAGTGGGAGGGATTTATCCCCTCCAGCGGACGAATATTCCTCAATCGTCCAGAGAAATCAACCCGTGTTGAATAGCAAATTTGATCAAACTAGGCAAATCGGGCAGATCTAGTTTTTCCATTATGCGGCTGCGGTAAGTCTCAACGGTTTTCACGGAGAGAAAGAGGGTTTTAGCAATCTCAGCACTGCTTTTGCCTTGCACAACGAGCTGAAGGACTTGCCGCTCCCGTTCGCTTAATTTTTCCAAGGGGTCTGATTGCCCAACCTGTTCTTGCAAGGAGAGATAATCTTCAACAACTCGTTCAGTAATTCTTTGGCTAAGATAACGATGCCCTTGAACGACCGCTCGAACAGCCTGAATCACCTCATCGCCAGCGGATTCCTTGAGAAGATAGCCGCTTGCGCCGGCTTTCAATGCGCGCAAAATGTGTTCACGACTGTCATGCATGGAAAGGATAATGACCCGTATCGAACGATCCTGCTGCCCGATGAGCGCAGTAGCTTCGATGCCATTGATATCCGGCATGGCAATATCCATCAAGATGACATCCGGCTTGAGACTGAGACAATCTCTGACGGCGCTTTTTCCATCTCCTGCCACGCCGATCACGGAGATGTCTCCCTGCGATTCAAGCAAATATTTCAAGCCATCTCGCACCACTGCGTGGTCATCAGCAATAAAGACGCGGATCATTGTGACATCCCTATTTTCCAAGAGGCGATCACTCGGGTTCTTTTATCCTTCTCGCTTTCGATGGTCAAGTAACCGCCAACGGCGATCATCCGCTCGCGCATGATTTTGACTCCCCAAGTGGGGTAATCTTTGCTCTTCAGAACCTCTTCGGGATTGAAACCAACACCATTGTCCTCTACCACCATTTCGATTTGATCCCCAACTTGACGAAGAGCAAGCATGAACTGGGTGGCTTGGGCGTGACGAAGAGCGTTATCCAAGGCGCTTTGGGCAACCCGATAAAAAGCCATCTCGACAGTACTGGGCAGTCTTTGACCAATCTCTTCACAACTGACGGTTAGGGGCATCCCGAGCCGCTTTTGATAGCGCTCACCCAAAAACTTGAGCGCCTCTCCCAGCCCAAAATCATCCAGCACGGGAGGGTGCAGTT
>CAKZNJ010000365.1 GCA_937129505.1 uncultured Anaerolineae bacterium
CATCGGAGGTTCGTTGTATTTGTTCTACGTATTTTTACGTAGGAAAAAGTCGTTCTCCTGATCGTAGAGACTGGCGATCCCTTTGCGTAGAGCATAAAGCGTCGCTTGAGTGCGGTTGGCAAGGTGGAGTTTATCCAAGATGTTGCTGATGTGAGTGGTGACGGTTCGTTCGGAGACATGCAGAGAGGAAGCGATTTCCTGATTGCTTAAACCTCGTGCGATCAAGCGCAGAACCTCAACTTCGCGTTCTGTGAGAGGCTCGCTATCTTTAATAGGGGTGCTGATTTGGGTAATTTCGCGCATCAATCGAGCTGCAATTGTAGGGTGCAAAAAGGATTGACCGCTGGCGACATCACGGATCGCTTGCAAAAGTTCTTCAGGAGGGATGTCTTTAAGGACATAACCCGAGGCACCGGCTTTGATGGCTGGGAAGACCTTATCATCCTCTGCATAGGCGGTGAGGACCAAAATGCGCGCCGAAGGGTGGTTGGCTTTGATTCGCTCGATGGCTTGGACGCCATTGATGGGGGTCATGACCAAGTCCATCAGGATCACATCTGGCTGATGTTGCTGAACGATTTGGATGGCTTGCACGCCGTTTTCGGCCTCATATACTGCTTGTATCTCTGCTTCACTGAGGAGCAGAGTGCGTAATCCTTTGCGCACAATAGGATGATCGTCGACAATCAAAACCGTGATGGGATTAGACATGGTTGTACTCTTTGGAGAGGCGAATCGTTGTCCCGCGCCCAAGGGCGGTCTCAATCGAGAGAGAGGCGTCAATCTGTCTGGCGCGGCTGAACATGTTGTTCAAGCCCGAGTGTTGATTTTGTTCAATTACCCGATCGAAGTCAAAACCTACACCGTCATCTGCAATCAGCATGTCAAATCGAAGGGGTGTAGACTCGATCGCTAAGTGGATTGAGGTGTGGCGGGCGTGTTGTAGGGCGTTGTTGAGGGCTTCTTGGGCAATACGATAGAAGTGCTCTTCATCATCTGAAGGCAAGCGGTAGCTACCGTGGATTTCGAGGGTTGTCTGAATACCAGCGCGCTTTTCAACCGCTTCAAGGCGACGTTTCAACGCTCCTTGTAAGCCATCCTGTTCAAGGGCAGTAGGGCGGAGCTCGTAAAGCAACAGGCGCAATTCGGCGAGGGCATTTTGGGCGACCTCACTTAATTCGTCCAGCCAATCATGTATTTGGTCGGTCGTGGCATGATGTAAGGAGCGTTTGTAGCCGGAGGTCAGTAAGGTCATACTGTAGAGAGACTGAGTTAAAGCGTCATGGAGTTCGCGGGCTAAACGCTGTCTCTCTTCTAACTTGGCAATTTCTTCTCCTCTCTCTGCTAACCTAGCCCGCTCGATGGCGAGCCCGAGCTGATCGGCGATGGCTGTGAGAATGACTTGGTCGTTCAAGGAATAGATTTGTTCGGCCGGATTTAGGATACTTAAAACACCCAAGGTGGAGCCTTTGCTGCGGATAGGGAGTCCGATATAGGCAAGTGAAGTAGTCTGAAGTTCATTCGATACACCGCCAACACACTGGGAGAGGGAGGAAATGTAAAATAGATTATTTTGCTCGAAAACGGTTTGCCATGGGGCATGGCTTTTTAGGTTTGTCAATATAATGGGAGAGTTGTTACCAGTAGAGCTTTTTTCTAAATAGTGGTAAAGCTGTTTCTTTTCCACGTCAAAGAGATGAATGGCTGCATATTCGGCTTTTGCAATCGAGAGAACGTTTTCTAAAACCTTCTCTATCGTATCCTTCAAATCGGTTGGGGCATTTAATAGCGAGCTGACCTCGTAGAGGATGCTCAACTCTCTTGTGCGCTCCAACACCAGCTCTTCGAGGTGTTCAAGGGCATCTGCGCGATGCATTGCCGCATCTCCGATCTGCTGTATAAGGTAAATTTTTTGTTGGTCATCAATGGTTAAACGAATTGGTCGCCAAAAGCCAAGCAGGATTATCCCGGCAATTTCTATCGAAGTACGTAAGGGAATGGCTAAGGCAAGTATCCGATCGTTCGAGTTAAGTGTGCAATTACCTTCGCCGAGCAAATCGATCGAAGGCGAAAATTCTTTGAAAAACAGTGGCTGACCCATTTCCCAACAAGGATCAGGGGGGACGTTCAACGACTCGGGAAGCTGGTAATGCTCCCCGCACCTAGATGTAATTCCAAAAAGGGTGTTTTCTAAGAGATATGATGCCCCAAATTTAAGATGGATATCCTTTGCCAATGCGTTTAATAAAGTCGTTACCACATTTTGCTTGGTAATCGCTTCCCTAAGTTCAAGTCCGATGCGGACAATATTTTCTAACTCCCTTGTTCGCCGCTGCTGAATCTCCATAAGATGAAATCGGTCAATGGAGATTGAGGCTTGTTCGGCAAGCGCTTGAACGAAAAGCAAATCTTCTCTGGTGATAGGAGGGTGAACTTTAGGAACGAGAATGACGAGGACGCCGAGGAAGCGGTTTTGGCGGACGATATTACCGATGACAGATGCTGTTAACTGAGCGCGATAGGGCAACTGATCCGCTGGTGTGGGAGGGCTTCGGTCGAGGTCGGCAACCATGACTTTTGGAGCAATTTCTGAAGCCAAATACGAGAGCGGTGCATAAGGAATGGCGAAGTTCTTTTGGATATGTTCTTCTGACAATCCATAAGAAGCAACGATCTCTAACGTATCGTCGTTTGGGTTATATAGCCTAATTACAGCCGCAGGAGCTTCGAGAGCCAGGCACGCTTGAGCGCACAAATTGTTTAACGCAGTGGGGAGATCTTCTGCCGCACTCGCACCCGTGGCGGCGTTTGCAAGTGCAAATGACATTCTAAGGTGATGTTCGACCCGCCGATTTGAATAATCCTCATGAGGGGTTTCGTGGACAGCCCTGAGTGTCTCTTCAAACACTGAGGTTGTGGTGGTAAATTTTGAGCTGGACTGCGAGAGAGGTTGGTCGTTTTCGAGGGTATAGATCAGGTAGTACGCTTTTGATTTTACCTTCTCTTTGAAGGGGAGGATATGTGTGATGGCATATTTCCCGTTAGCGTTGTCAATGAAAGAGAAACTGCCATTGCGTTCGACAGCCTTTAGAATGGTTTGCCAGCGGCTTTTACTTTGGGGAAATGGCATTTTCTCAATAAGTGTCTTGCCGATCAGTTCTTCACGCTTGCCCCCAAACCGCTGAATGGCAGCGTTGTTCGCGTAGTGGATCAGCGTATCTTGATCGACAATCGTGAGATAATCCTCAAAGGTATCGAATAATTCGCTTAGGCTACTTGTACCGTCAAAAGGGAATTCATCTTGCAGTTTTTTGGTTAGGGGGCGCAGAAGATGAGCTTCGGGAAACAAAAAACGATCGTCCATCTCACATCCTCTATCTTAGCCATTTGATTTTACCTTAGAATCTCAGTACTTGTGAGAAACGAATGGGTGCAAAAGGCAAGACCTTATGCTAAAATGATGATGAGATTGATGGTTTCGATTTTGGTTTTGTTTTTCAGGAGAAACGGGTATGGAAGGAAAGTTGGATGTTCGTCCTTCACCGCTAGCAGGTCGCTGGTATCCTGCAAATCCACAGGTCCTCGCTCAACGAATCGATGAATATCTTGCTTCTGCTACTGTTCCCGAGGTTGAGGGAGAGATTATTGGCCTCATAGCACCGCACGCCGGTCATCAGTATTCCGGTCCAGTGGCAGCCTATGCTTATTCCCTTGTGCAAGGCAAGATATTTGATTTGGTGGTTATTCTCTCTCCTCTTCATCGTCCCTATTTTGCCTCCTTCGTGACCAGCGCCCATCAGGCTTATGAGACACCACTGGGATTTGTCCCCATCGATCAGAAAACACTCAGCGTGTTGGAGCAGAACCTGCAAGCTGAGTGGGGTGAATCTCTGAAACGGGTGCGGCACGATGAAGAGCATTCGCTGGAAATTCATCTCCCATTTATCCAGAGAGTGCTGGGTTCGTTCCGACTCTTGCCCCTTATGATCGGTATCGATGAGCCACGGGCATTGAGGAGCTTAGGAGTCTCTTTGGCGAAAGTTTTGCAAGGGCAGCGTGCTCTGATTGTAGCGAGCACCGATTTATCTCATTTCTACCCCCAGCCTTTAGCGGAAAAACTGGATCGGGAGATGCTCAGCCGTATGGAGAAATATGACCCCGAGTATTTCCTGCAAGCTGAAATTGAGGGCAAGGGTTATGCCTGTGGAAGATCGGCGGTAGCAGCGGCTATGTGGGCGGCCAAGGATCTCGGAGCTGATTGCATTCGCGTGTTGCATTATGCAACCTCGGGGGATGTCACAGGGAACTACTATGAAGTGGTAGGATATGGCGCAGCGGTAATCTTGCGGACAGCTCACTCTTAGCAAGAAAGCTCTAGGTGGAGATTTTGTTGTCTGATCTAGTTGAACTCCTGGCCGTTTTTCTGTTTATTTTGACCAATGCCTTTTTTGTAATTGCAGAATATGCCCTCGTCACCGTACGCAAAACCAGGTTAGAAGAGCTCGATCACCAAGGCATCCAGGCGGCTCGCTGGGCAAAACGCGCTCTGAACGAGCCAGTGCGAATGATCGCTACGGTGCAGTTAGGCGTGACTCTTTCAGGGCTTGCTTTGGGTTGGATTGGGGAGCCAGCCGTAGCTGATCTTTTCCTTCCCCTACTTAACAGTTTATCTCCTGCTCTACACCCTAGTTTGGCGAACAGTCTTGCGACGGGTTTTGCCTTTGGATTGATTACGTTTTTGCTGGTGGTGTTTGGCGAACTTTTGCCCAAGGCGATTGCCTTACAAAATGCCGAGCGGGCAGCGTTGCTCTTTGCTCGTCCGTTGGTTTATTTGCAAAAGTTTTTCCAGCCTTTGGTTTGGATTTTGAATAGCTCCGCCAATTTTCTCCTAAACCGTCTCGGAATCCGCTCGGAGGAACACAAGGAGAATGTTCTGTCGGTGGAAGAGCTGAGGATGATGGTTGCAGCCAGCACGGAACAGGGAGTTTTTCAAGTCGATCAAGGGGAGATGCTGCAGGCAATATTTGATCTCGGGCAGCAATTGGTGCGCCAAGTGATGATCCCGCGCACAGAAATGGTAGCAGTAGAAGCTGAAACTTCTTTTCCAGAGATCATTCAATTGGCGAGTGAAAGCGGCTATACAAAGATTCCTGTGTATGACAATAGCTTGGACCAAATAGTAGGCATTGTCCATCTCAAGGATTTATTGCCAGCAATGCTTTCGTCGGAGCGTCAGAATCTATCGGCGCGAATGCTTGCCCGTGAGGCGCTCTTTGTCCCTGAGACGCTTACGGTGCGTGATTTGTTAAATCGCTTTCGCATTGCCCGCCAGCACATCGCTATTGTCATGGATGAGTTCGGTGGAACAGGAGGATTGGTTACGTTAGAAGATTTAGTTGAAGAGATTGTAGGGGAGGTGAGCGATCCGTTTGATCATGCTACACCGGCCTTCGTCGTTCAACCAGATGGCAGCGTCTTAATTGATGGCATGACCTTAATTGAAGATGTCAACGAACACTTGGGATTAGATTTATCTGATCCAAATTACGATACCATTGCCGGCTTTGTCTTGGGAAAATTGGGTAGGATACCCCAAGTGGATGACGTGGTCGAGAGCAATGGTGTCCGCATTCGCGTAGATGCCATGGACGGCTTGCGTATTGCCCGCCTTGTATTAGAACGCATTGCCTGATATGCCCCGATATTATCGCATCGCAGTTAATTTGCCTCACATCACAGAGGTCTATGACTATCACTTACCTGACTCCTTTGGAGCGCAACCGCTCGAGATCGGAGCTCTCGTTCTGGTGCCTTTTGGAACTCAAACCGTCCAAGGAGTGGTTGTCGAAGAAGTAGATGTCCCTTCCGTCCTTCCTACTCGCCCGATTCAACAGATTTTAGATGCTACCGTTGTGCTTCCTGCCTCGCTATTGAAGCTGGCGCAATGGTTAGCAGATGAATACCTTACGCCAATGGGGGAATGGATCGGCTTTTTACTACCCGAAGGATACAAGCGACGCAGCGATTGGTTGTATCGGTGGAAGGGAGACAGTTCAGTGATGGATTACAGCCCTCTCCAAAAGCAAATCATCGCTGCCCTTCAGTCGGCTGGGGCTTTGCGAGGCTCGCAGTTGGATCGTCGGTTTGTCCACTCTGATTGGCGCAAAGCGATTCAGCCCCTTGTGCGCAAAGGGTTTATTGATGTCGAGGCGGTATTGGTTTCACCCAAGGTAGGTGTGAAACGGGTTAAAGCCGCCGCTCTCCGTCTGCCTATCTCGGAGGTCAATTCATTCATTAAACAATATGCTCAGAAGTGGGGAAGCAGATACGAGCGACGAAAGAGGGTATTGCAAATCCTAGCTCAAGAAGGCGCACCCCTTGCCATCCCTTGGATTTACGCAGAGAGCGGAGCAAATGCCACTGATCTGAAAAAGCTTGCCGAGTTAGGTGCAATCCAGTTCGAAGAGAAGATTCAGTGGCGTGATCCTTTAGCTGCAAAAGCGATAATCTCTTATCCACCTTTTGAGTTGACAGCAGAACAAACCTCTGCCTATGAAATCATTCTGACCACTTTAAAGGAATCCTGGCGAGGTAAGAAGCCAAAACCGATCTTGCTCCAAGGGGTGACCGGTTCTGGAAAGACAGAGCTATATCTTAGAGCAGTGGAAGAGACCCTAATGGAAGGGTTGCAAGCGATTGTCTTGGTGCCAGAGATCTCTCTAACACCTCAGATGATTCAACGCTTCTCCGCTCGCTTTGCCGGCAAAGTCGGTATTTACCATTCCCGTCTCTCACCTGGGGAACGCTTTGATATGTGGCAGCGTTGCCGGGCAGGGTTGCTTTCCGTAATCGTTGGTCCGCGCAGTGCTCTATTCATGCCTTTTGCTAAGCCGGGCTTGGTTGTAATTGACGAGTGCCACGATGCTTCTTATTATCAAGAAGCACAGCCGAATTACCACGCTGTTCAAGCCGCCTTGGCTTACATGCAGTTTGTTGGTGGCGCTTGTCTCTTCGGCTCTGCGACTCCCACCGTCGAGCAGTCTTTTATAGCAAAACAAGGTAGGTGGCTAGGTTTAACGTTGCCCAAGCGGATCGTCACGGCGGTGGGATCGGCGGTAAATCGCAATGATAGCCAGCCTGTGACACCTTCGCCGGATGAAGCCTACTCGGATAAACGCATGCTCTCCAAAGTTAAGGTTGTTGACATGCGCGCGGAGCTAAAGGCGGGAAACCGGTCGATATTTAGCCGCTATCTCACCGAAAAGCTACAAGACGTTTTAGCTTCTAATCAGCAAGCGATTCTTTTTCTCAATCGACGCGGCTTGGCGACCTATGTTTTCTGCCGTGATTGCGGTTATGTGGTCAAATGTCCCCGTTGTCATCTGCCGTTGACTTTGCATGGCGGGGGACAATCTTCCAGCCCGAAGCCTTTGTTGTGCCATCGTTGTGGCTATCGACGAATGATTCCGCAACGTTGCCCGCAATGTGGCAGCCGATATATTCGGCAATTTGGCATCGGAACACAACGGGTCGAAGAAGAAGTTAGGCGCTTATTGCCTACTGCGCGAATAATACGATGGGATGCCGATACGACTCGTTTTAAAGGCGCTCACGAACGAATCTTAGAGCAATTTGCCCAACGTCAGGCTGATATTCTGGTGGGAACTCAAATGCTTGCCAAGGGCTTGGATCTGCCCGCAGTCACTTTGGTCGGCGTGGTTTTAGCAGAGGTGGGTTTGAATTTGCCCGATTTTCGAGCCGCCGAACGGACTTTTCAGTTGCTCACCCAAGTGGCGGGAAGGGCGGGACGAAGCACACTGGGGGGAGAAGTGGTTATCCAAACCTACCAACCTGATCATTATGCCATCCAGGCAGCCGCGCTTCAGGATTACGAAGTCTTTTATCAAAAAGAGATCCAATTGAGGAAGGAAATTCAATATCCACCTTTTTCAGAGATACTTCGCTTGGAGTACCGGCATTTACGGGCAGAGGAGGCTCAAAAGGAAGCTGAACGACAATATAGCGAAGTAG
>CAKZNJ010000366.1 GCA_937129505.1 uncultured Anaerolineae bacterium
CGGTTGGCGGTGCATCGTGATATAACCGACGCGATCAGAATCGTAGAAAATCTCCTGCGTGCCGTTGCCGTGGTGAAAATCCACATCGAGGATAACCACCCGCCCGGAGTTCGAGAGCAACTGCGCCGCAATGGCAGCGTTGTTTAAGTAGCAATAGCCGCCGCACTGGCCTCGGGTGGCGTGATGACCCGGCGGCCGACAAGCCGCAAAAATTGTCCCTGCTCCCTCCAACAGGGCTTCTGCGCCGCTCAAGGCACACTCCGCAGAGAGCCGCGCCGCTTCAAAGACCCCTGCGGTGATAGGGGTGTACGTGTCGAAACAATGACGGCTCGCCAGCGACATCACTGCCGCTGCTCGCCCCTCCCAACGGTTTGAGTAGGGAAAGACCGTCGGAAAAATAACCTCTAAGGGCATCCCATCCGACTCTGGGTCGAGAAAGGGCATTTGATTGGCGTTTTTCAAGAATGCTAAGTAATCTGTTTCATGCACCGCCTCGATGGCTTGCAATGGAAAGCGGTGTGGTGCTTCGATGACAGCAAGCCCCGCTTGCTCCAAGGCAGTCACCACTTGGCGCGCTCTGCCGGCTACCTCCGACGCTTCGACCATCTTGCCGAAATGAATTTGGTAGGGCGGCTGAAAGTTTTCTAAACGGGGCGTATAGAAGACGCGCATAGCTTCCTCTTAGGTAGCTGTTTTTTTGCGTTGGATCAGTCTTTCCACCTGATGTTCTAGAGTCGTAAACAGCTGGATCACCCCCCCGGGATAAAAAAGGATAATCGTACAGATCAAAGCCCCCAGAAGGGTCAAGCGCAGGGTGCCCGCCAAGCGCAAGAATTCGTTGCCAAAGACGATCACGGCGGCGCCTAAAACAGGACCGAAAAAGGTGCCCACGCCGCCCAATTCAATCATTGCTATGGTGAGCAAGAAAGGCTCAATGCCTAGAGTGGTGGGTGAAATGTCACCCAAGGCATGGACGTAAACCCCACCTGCGGCGCCGGTCAAGAGAGAAGAGAGCGCAAACACTTTCAACCGTTCTTTGAACTTATTGACTCCTAGACAGTAAGCAAAGTTCTCCGAATCGCGCAGGGCAACGAAAGCCATGCCGGTTGAGGAGTTGATCACCCGATGGATGATCCACAGCACAACCAAGAAGAACACAAAACAAATATAATACGCACCAGTTTTATCCATACCGGCGTAAAAGGGTGGGATTTCATGCAAACCCATAGCGCCACCGGTGATCTCTCGCGTCTGGGTCAAGATCGAGGGCAAGGAATCGGCAAAGATCAAAGTCAACAAGGCAATGTAAATGCCGCTCAGTCGCAAAGCAGGCAACCCCAAAGCCACTGTCACGGTCAGCGAGGTTACCAGCCCGGCAACTGGCACTGTGACGAGAGAAGGCAACCCAAACGACTTAGCCAAAATTCCCGCTGTATACCCGCCGATTGCCATGAAGCCAATGTTACCCAGCGAATTGATCCCCGCATAGCCCATCATCAGATTCCAATTCGCCGCCACGATAGACCAAATAAAGAACAAGATAAAAAGATGTTTGTTATAACTCGATGCGCCCAACCAAGGATAGAGCAGGATAAAGGCGATGACCACAATATACAGTCCAGATTTCCAGTTCAAGTTCTTCATTGCAGCCGCTCCTCTGCTATGCTCTGCCGCCCAAAATCCCCTGCGGTCGCAACAACAGCACAATCAAAAACAGCACGAACCAGATGGGCCAGACCCAGATGGCGCCTAAGTACAAGGTTGCAATGGCTTCCACCAAACCTAAAATCAACGCCGCAACCACTGCCCCACTTGTACTGCCCAAGCCGCCAAAGGTTACGATGACAAACCCTTTGACCATCCACTCCCAGCCAATATGGGGGTTCAGGTAGTATTTTGTGCCAAGGAGGATACCGCTGAAGCCGGTCACCACAAAGGCGAGCGCAAAGGTCAAGCCGAACACTTGCTCAATGTTGATTCCCACCACCTGCGCACCGGCATCCGACTGCGCCACAGCGCGCATTGCCTGGCCAGTGCGGGTGTACTTAAAGAACAGGCTCAAAAGCACAATTGCTACCACAACAATGATCATCAGGGCAATTTCATGCCAGTTGATCTGAATAAAAGCCACCTTGAATGCCCCCTCGACTAAAAGAGGAATGGACTTCACCCGCGGGCCGAAAATCTGTAAGACAACGTTTTCTAGCAAAATGCCCGCTCCCAACATGAACAGGACGGTCGAAAACTCCCAATTGGGCTTCTTTAGCAAGGGACTGATGGTTAGGCGGTACAACAGCCAACCAAAGAGGGCCATCAAAACCATCGAGAACAAGGTAGCCAAGAGAAAGGGCACCCCCAACACGGTGAGCAGGTACCAAGTCAGATAGGCGCCGATGACGGCAATCACCCCATGCCCAAAGTTGAAGACGCGGCTGACGCCGTAGATGATCGTCAGACCCAGCGCCATCGCTGCGTAGAGAGAACCAGAGATCAAGCCACTGATCAGAGCATTAACAAAGTTTTCCATCTCGCTCTCTCCTAAAAATATGCCTTTTCAATCTCTTCAACTTGGATTTCCTCCCCTTTGCGCTCGAAGGCAATCTGGCCCTTTTTGATCAGATAGATGCGGTTGGACATTTCTAGGGCGTGCTGAATCTCCTGTTCAACGATCAGAATGGTCATCCCTCGCTCCTGATGAATCTGGCGAATCGCCTCAAAGACGGCCATCTTCATGCCCGGTGAGAGTCCAATGGAGGGTTCATCTACCATCAAAAGGGAAGTCTCGCTCATCAAGCCGCGCCCGATTGCTACCATGCGCGCTTCCCCGCCGCTTAGGGTCGAGCATAGTTGGTTGCGCCGCTCAGCCAAACGGGGGAAGATGTGAAAGACAAATTCCAGATTGGCCTTGACCGCCGCTCGGGCATGGCGAGGGTAAGCACCCAGATAGAGGTTTTCCAACACCGTCATATCGGTGAACAAATGACGCTCTTCGGGTATATAAGCTAAGCCACGCTCGACAATCTGGTGAGCCGGCAAACCGGCGATTTCCTCGCCTTTGAATTGGATAGATCCACTTTTCGGGGGTTGCAGGCCGCAAATCGCCTTGAGCAGTGTGCTCTTCCCATGCCCATTGGGACCGAAGAGAGCCACCACTTCGCCCGCTTCGACATGTAAGCTCACTTGACGAAGCACCTGTAGATCGGCGTAGTAACAGTCCAAATTCTTAACGGTGAGCACGGCTGGCACCTCCTTTGCCTCCGAGGTAAACCTCGACCACCCGGCGGTCTTCGGTTACCCTGGCGGAGTCCCCCAGATATAAGACTTGTCCATCGCTAAGGATTAACATGCGTTTGGTCAGGCTGATCAAGATATCCAACAAATGCTCGATGATGATGATGGTAATTCCTTTCTCTTGATTGATTTGCCGCACAATCTCCAGAAATTTGTTAATTTCCACCATTGAGAGCCCTGCCATCGGTTCATCCAGCATCAGCAGCGTACAATCGGTTGCCAGCGCAGCTCCAAGCATGACCAGCTTGGTTGTGTAGAGATCAAGGTTGCGCGCCGGACGATCTCGCACCTCGTTCAAGCCCAGCAGTTCGATCACTTCATCCGCACTTTCAGGACGCTGCGCCCCAAAAATTGCTCCAACGCGCAGATTGTCATAGACGCTCAGGGTGTGGAAAGCGGTCGGAATCTGAAAGGTGCGCGCAATGCCCAGACGGCATATTTGATCGGGCTTGTGGTTGGTAATCTCTTTGCCCTTGAAGAAGATTTGTCCCGCTGTCGGCGGATAAATGCCGGTGATGACATTGAACAAGGTAGATTTGCCTGCTCCATTGGGACCGGCGATGCCAAAAATTTCCTTCTCGGCGACTTCAAACGATACATTGGAGAGGGCAACCAGTTTTCCAAAACTCTTCGAGATGTCCTTGGTGGCAAACATAAACGCTCCTGAATTGGTCATCCTACCCGCTTTTCTTTTGGCGCAGAGGCTTACCTTGCTGCGCTGGTCAAGCGCGGAAGGGAAAAGCTCCTTAGGCGCACTGCGTATCTCCGAGTGTCATAAAAACCTGCGCTTTCACCCCTCCCTCCGCCGAAGAGGGAAGACATTCTTCCAGCCTTTCTAAGGTGAGCGGAAGAGGGGGAAACCCAGCCTCCCTCTTCCACACCTTGAAGGGGTGAGTGTTTGGGAAAGGGTAACGATCATTTCACCCACGGCGGTAGTTGCGGTTGATCCTTCTGGAATTTTGTCGGCCCAACGACCAGATTCTCCCCTCCCCAGATCTGATACCACAGGGTGGGGATGAAATCGGCTCCGTATTTGGATTGTTGGTCGGTGCTGGTGAACACATGCACCCCGGCTAAGCCG
>CAKZNJ010000367.1 GCA_937129505.1 uncultured Anaerolineae bacterium
GGGCTTTTTCCAGTTCGTATTCCGAACGGCGGGTGATCACCACCTGCCGATGTTCAATAAACACCTGAAGGGCGCGCTTGAGGGTCAATAGGCGCGGTTCGCCGTCGACCAAAGCGAGCATTTGGACGCCAAAGGTGGATTGAAGAGGGGTGTATTTATAAAGTTGATTGAGAACCTTGCGTGGTTGCGCACCACGCTTCAACTCAATGACGATACTCATACCGCGGCGGTCGGACTCATCGCGCAGGTCGCTGATGTCATCTAGTTTTCCCTCCCGCACCAGTTCGGCGATCCGCTCAATCAAGGTGGTTTTATTGAGCTGATACGGGATCTCTGTGATCACAATGCGATGGCGATTGGCGCCATTCTCTTCGATGTGGGCTTTGCCGCGCAGGACAATTCGGCCGCGTCCCGTTGTATATGCTTGACGGATCCCTTCTGCACCGACAATCACTCCGCCGGTGGGAAAATCCGGGCCTGGCATCAGGCGCAATAGGTCATCGATATTGACTTCGTCAATCTGCTCATAGCGATCAATCAGATAATTAATCGCCGCCACCAATTCTCCCAGATGATGAGGGGGGATATTCGTTGCCATCCCCACCGCAATGCCCGACGAGCCATTCAAGAGCAGGTTGGGCAGCTTGGCGGGCAGGACACTGGGTTCTTTCAAAGAACCATCGAAATTGTCGACGAAATCCACCGTATTGGCTTCCAGATCTGTCAGCATCTCTTCTGCCATCGCCGTTAGGCGTGCTTCGGTGTACCGCATCGCTGCCGGTGCGTCCCCGTCAATCGAACCGAAGTTGCCTTGCCCATCCACCAGCGGGTAGCGCATGGAGAAATCTTGTGCTAAGCGCGCCATGGCATCATAAACAGCGGCATCACCATGGGGGTGATATTTCCCCAGTACCTCGCCGACAATGCGAGCGGATTTCTTATAGGGAGCGTTGGAACGTAAACCCAATTCATCCATGGCATAAAGAATACGACGGTGAACGGGTTTCAGTCCGTCGCGAGCATCTGGTAAAGCGCGAGCCACGATGACGCTCATGGCGTAATCCAGATAAGCCGCTCGCATCTGTCCATCAATATCAACTTGTTGAACCAAACCGACTTCCATAGCTTTCTAACCTTGGTCAAAAAAATCAGCCGAGCTTCTTGTGCATTTGGGCAGGCACGCCGCTTTGTTTAGGCGGTTCCAGTAACCAACACAAGCCGAGATTATACCGCGAAAGACTATCAATCCCCCTTACTTATATTGTAATGCCACTGAGCGACCCCACGAAAGGAGGTCGCTCAGTGGCAACGAAAGGAGGAAGGAGAGACGGCAACGAGCTATGAAAGCTCGCTACTTACCCTGAAGATACTGGTGAATGCCGGCGGCAGCTTTGCGACCGGCAACCATGGCGGTAACCACCAAATCTGGACCAGTGACATCATCACCACCGGCAAAGACGCCCGGGCGGGTGGTGGCACCGGTTTGTTTGTCCACTACAATCAAGCCCCAATTATGGGTCTCCAAGCCAGGCGTAGTCTCGCCGATGATCGGATCCGGCCAATATCCAAGCGCTAGGATCGCGGTATCCGCTTCCACAATGAAATTGCTACCTTCGATCGGGACAGGTTTGCGGCGCCCCTTGGCATCTGGTTCACCTAACTGCATCCGAATGCATTCAATCTGAGCAAGGCGGCCATCCGATCCAGCGATAAAGCGCACCGGCTGCGTCAGGAAGTGATACACTGCCCCTTCTTCTTTAGCCAATTCACGGTCGTGTCGGCCGCCGGGCATCTCTCGTTCAGTCCGTCGGTAGAGGCAAAAGACCTCTTCTGCACCCATGCGCACTGCAGTGCGCAGACAATCAGAGGCAGTATCACCACCACCGATCACAGCTACTTTCCGTCCAATGGTTGGACGTTCACGCATGTGCTCAGGCAGCAATTCCAAATCCACATTGGCGCGGGCTAGAAAATCTGTTGCCTTATAAACACCCGGCAGATCTTCGCCAGGTACTTCCATCGGTGCATCGATCTCTGCCCCAACACCGACAAAGACAGCATCGAAACCTTCAGCAAACAGGTCATCAATCGTCTTATCTTTGCCAATGTAGGTGTTGCCGACAAATTTCACCCCCGCTCGCTCAAAATCACCCCAACGAGCAAAGACAACGTCCTTCGAAAGTTTAAAGTTGGGAATACCGTAAACCAATAGTCCACCTGGAGCGGGTTTCATATCAAAGATTGTCACCTCATGACCCCGTTGGACTAACTGCTCGGCGCAAGCCAGACCGGCAGGCCCGGCGCCGACGACAGCCACTCGCTTCCCCGTCGGTGCACCCACAGGGATTTCAACCCCAACGGTTTTCCGCTCGTAACACGCCACAAAGGCTTCAAGCGCACCGGTCAAAACTGGCTCGCCGTATTTATTTCTGACACAGGAATTTTGACATAACTGCTCATGAGGGCAAACCCGGCCGCAGATCTCGGGGAAAGAACTGGTCTGCCGATAAAGTTTCGCTGCTTCCAGAAACTGCCCCTGTTCGATCAGCCACATCGCAGAAGGAATATCGTTGTGGGCTGGACAAGCCGTCACACAGGCAGCCGGGTCCGGGCAATGGACGCACCGCGAAGCTTCGAACATTGCCCGTTCGGGAGTGAGAGGAATAAGAACATCATCAAAATCGCATATTCGCTCCTTTGGGTCGCGTTGCTCTAATTCCTCAGAAGGGATATGGGCGCGATATTTGCGGTCAATCGCTAAAAATTCACTCGGGATGGTTTGCATCGTTAAAATCTCTCCTTTCTACCACTGTTGCAACGTGATATGATAATAACGATAAAAGAGGTTTAATTTCAGTCATGGATGTCATATCTTTTCGTGAAACTTGTCACAACACCATTTGCCAAGCAAACTACCCCATTAAGACGCTTGTCAGGGGGAAATTAAGGTTAACTGCTGAGGTCAATTCTGCTCCGGTAGTATCCTCTGAAATCGCACTACCCACGCCTGAGTCGAGACAGGCAAATCAACCGAGTGTCGTCACGGTTTCACCTTCAAGCTCTAAGCTGCGCGCTGCCACCGCAAAACCAACGCTGGTGATTTGCGGGGCAGGCATTGCCGGCATCAGTGCCGCCTATTTTCTCTCCCAGCGATGGAAC
>CAKZNJ010000368.1 GCA_937129505.1 uncultured Anaerolineae bacterium
AGCTTACCCCATCCACCGCCGTAAAGTCGCCGAAACGCTTGGTCAATCCCTCCGCTCGAATGACTTCATCCATGCCCTTCTCCCTCTAACAGAGCGATAAAGACATCCTCCAATTGGGCTTCGATGGGACGAACGGCGCTGATTCGGATGCCTGCTTGGCGAGCGCGCTCCTGCAAACGGGCAGAGATTTGCTCGGCGGTTTCCCCTTTCACGCGCAAATGCAATCGATCTCCAAAACGCTGAGCATTCAGCACACCTTCCTCTCGAATGACTAGCTGGCGCAGAACGGGCAAGGGCTCCCCTTTGACTTCGAGGATGCTTCCCGCCAAGCTCGCTCTCAAGCTGGCAGGCGAACCTTCGATCAATATCATCCCCTGACGCATGAAAGATACCCGATGACAGCGCGAGGCTTCATCCATATAAGGCGTGCTGACCAGAATAGCTGTACGCTCTTGTGCTGCCAGACGGATGATCAATTGCCAGAAGTCCTGGCGGGTCACGGGGTCTACCCCCGTGGTTGGTTCATCGAGCAAGAGCACCTTGGGGGAATGCACCAAAGCCGCTGCTAAGCCGAGCTTTTGCTTCATCCCTCCCGACAGTTTGCCGGCTAAGCGCTCCCTAAAGTCCGCTAACCCCACGAATTCTAGGATATTGAGACAACGAGGCAACCACTCTTTTTGCGGCACCCCGCGCGTTTCGGCAAAAAAACGGATGTTCTCCATCACCGTCAGTTCTTCGTAAAGGGAAAAGCGCTGGGGTAAATAGCCAAGCTGGGCGCGGGCATTTTCGGTTTGACGCTCGATATCGTACCCCCCCACGCCAATGCGCCCACCATCCAATTTCAACGCGCCGCAGATCAATCGCAGGGTGGTGGTTTTTCCCGCCCCATCCGGCCCTACCAAACCAATAATCTCTCCCCTGTTCACCGTCAGCGAAACCTGCTGAACAGCCACCATTTCGCCGAAGCGCTTTGTGATGTCCTGAGCTTCGATCATGATCTCCGAAGTCAACGAAGCCATCAAACGATCTCCTTATGGCTCAAAGCGCACATCGACCGGCATGCCGGCTTTTAATTTCCCCTGCGGGTCGAGCAACCGCAACTGAATGGCGAAGACCGTTGTCCGCCGCCCCTCCTCGGTTTGGACGTTGCGCGGCGTGAATTCTGCTTGATCGGCAATGCGTTCGACCACCGCTTCAAAGCGCTCGCCGGGGAAGGAATCGGCCGTCACTTGAGCGATCATCCCGAGTCGAACCTGACCATAGCGATCCTCGGGGATGTAAACCGTGACCGTCAATTGCTCCAAATTGCCCAAGACGAGCGCGGTTGCCCCTGCCTGCACCACTTCGCCCGCTTCGATCGTGCGGGTCAGAACGACCCCATCTACCGGCGCCACTACGCTCAGCTTGGCAATTTGAACATCTAGGTAATCTACTTGTGCCTGCGCTTGAAGGACATTTGCCTGAGCTTGTTCGACTTTTGCCTGAGCCTGAGCCACACCAATGCGTGCCTGCTCGAGCGTTGCCTGCGCTTGTTTCGCGCCCTCCTGCGCTGCGAGCACCTGCAAGGAAGTGGAGCCACGGTTCAAGCTCAATAGGCGGTCTTGGGTCAGTTCATAACGCTCAATTGCCGCCATCCAGCGCGCCCGGGCGAGCAACATCTCTTTCGAAAGTTGAGCCTCTTTGAGCAGGTCGAGATAGGCATTTTGGGCAGACTTGAGTTCCTCTTTGGCGCGGTCGTAAGTCTCCTGAGCGGCGTCTTCCAATGCCTGCGCCGCCCTATCAAATGTCGTCTGATCCTCATGGAGGGCGTTGTCCTCCTCTTCCTCCTCTTCTTCATCGTCATCCTCATTGGCGTCCTTGGCGCGGTCGAGGGTCTCTTTGGCAATTTCAAAAGCCAGGCGAGCTTGAGCTAGCCGTTGTTCCGCTTGAAGCAGCTCGTTGTACCCACCTTCTTGCAACAAGTCAAGGTAAGCGCTCCGCGCCTGCTCCACGGCTTGTTCGGCGGAAGAGAGTTCCTTTTGGAGAGCTTGGCGCTGCTCGCTCTCTTCAAAGTACCAAACGGGAAGATTAAATTGATATGGGACATCTTCTCGCCAGGCTCGTTCACGACGGCGCTCATCGCCTTTGCGAGCGGCTTCGATGGCTAACTGGACTTGGGTTTCAGCCAGCTCCAGATTGATCTGAGCCAACTCAAGATTTGCCTCGGCAGAGCTCAGACCGCTCTCGGCAACTTTGAGAGCCGCCTTTGCCGCTTCCAACGCCGCCGAAGCATGACGGCGTTGGGCGCTCAGTAGTTCATCATCCAAACGGAACAAGACCTGACCGGCTTTGACCGTCTGCCCCTCTTCGACCAACACTTCGACCACTTTCCCCGCTAGCTCAGCCGCCACACTGACTTCGACCGTTTCCACCGTCCCCGAAGCCTTTAGAGCCGCGTTCGGCGTGATCGTCCTTTGACGGAGCAGGGTGTAGATGCCAAAGCCGACAAGGCCGAGCAAGAGCAGGATGGGGAGGATATATCGTTTCTGATGAGTCATGAT
>CAKZNJ010000369.1 GCA_937129505.1 uncultured Anaerolineae bacterium
AGCCAACCGCCCCCTAAGCGAAATCGAATGGTTGAACCGTGATTACTATCGCGGTCGCTTTGCCAGCAAGGTAGGTGGCGAGATCATTTATAACTGGGAAGAGAAAAAGGTATTCGAATGAAAACGCTTGGCGTCATCCCTGCCCGGGGGGGCTCAAAATCAGTTCCCCGAAAAAACATTGCCCTCTTAGGCGGCAAACCTCTGCTAGCTTATACTATCGAAGCAGCTCAAGCCAGCCAACGGTTGACAGACTATGTGGTCTCGTCAGAAGATGATGAGATTCTGCGAATCGCCCGTCAATACGGTGCACCAACTCCTTTCGTGCGCCCCGCAGAACTCTCCACAGACGAAGCCCCAAGCTTGCCGGTCGTACAACATGCCGTGAGCGAGATGGAACATCTGAAAGGCGTGGTCTATGACATCGTGGTTTTGCTTCAACCCACCACACCTTTTCGCCTAGCACAAGATATTGACGCCGCCATTGACAAACTAATTACAACCCAAGCCGACTCGGTGATCAGCGTTTGCGATGTCGGCGCTTACCACCCTGCCCGCATGAGATGGATCGTTGACGATCAATTGGTCGAATTGCCGATTCGCGAACAAAAAGAACTTCAACGTCGCCAAGACTTGCCCCCCGTCTACATTCGCAACGGCGCCATCTATGCAGTACGCCGCGATGTTGTCATGTTACAGAACAGCATGGTGGGAAAGATCTCCCGTCCTTATCTCATGCCTGAAGAACGATCTGTCAATATCGACAGCCAACTTGATTTTCTCTTGGCTGAAATCCTCATCCAGCGCCAATCTTCCTCCCTTTCCTAAAGGAATAGATGGTTGAGTTCCCTGACCTTCGCATTCTGGTTGCAGAACGATCCAGTTTTAGTGAGAAAGGGCTGCAAGCTCTCGAAGCGCTTGCTCCGACTACCGCCTTAGACTTAAGCCAGTCTGAACTGGCAAAAGCAATTTGCGACTATCAAGTATTGTTTGTGCGCTTGGGCTTGCGGGTGGATGGTGAGGTGATTCAAGCAGCTCCAAACCTACGGGCAATCGCCACCCCTACCACAGGTCTCGACCATATTGACCTCGAGACCACGGCGCAAAGAAACATCACTGTACTGAGTCTAAAAGGGGAACGCGCCTTCTTAGAAACCGTCTTTAGCACCGCAGAGCATACCTTTGCTTTATTGCTGGCGCTGGTGCGCCGTATCCCTCAAGCAGTGCAGGCAGTGGAACATTATGAATGGCGGCGCGATCTCTTTCGAGGCAAGGAGTTGAACGGCAAAATATTAGGCATATTAGGTTATGGCCGCCTGGGAAGCATGGTTGCCCGCTATGGGTATGCTTTTGGTATGCACATCCTCGCCTATGACCCCTATGCAGCCCATTTTGCTGACTTTGTCCAACCTTGTCAATCGCTTGCCGAGTTGCTTAGCCAAGCGGATATCCTCTCTCTGCATGTCGATTTACGCCCAGAGACAACCGCTCTGATCGACCAAAGGGCTATCGATCAAATGAAAAAGGGCGCCATCCTTGTCAACACCTCACGTGGAGCAGTTGTCGATGAACAAGCCCTTTTGAAAGCACTGGAGAGCGGCCGTTTGGCTGGCGCAGCCCTGGATGTCTTGGCTAATGAAGCAGCCATTCGTCCGGGCACTCCTCATCCATTGATCGAGTATGCTCGCACCCATAACAATCTGATCATAACCCCGCATATTGGCGGCGCTTCCCAAGAAGCTATCGAAAAAGCCGATCTGTTTCTGATCGAAAAAACGCGCCGCTTCTTCCATAATTTACAAAAAACTAAACCCACAGCATAGAGGAAATGAAAGTATGACAACCAAAAAATCCAAAACGAATCTCATCACTCCCTACGGAGGCAAATTGGTCAACTTGTTGGTAACTGGTGAAGAACGCCAAGAGTTGATCGCCCGCTCCACTCGCTTGCCATCGGTGAAAATCTCTGCCCGCGCCATGTGCGACTTGGAGTTACTCGCCACCGGCGCGTTTTCCCCCTTAGACCGCTTTATGCGAAAAGCGGATTATGAGCGTGTTTTGACCGAAATGAGGTTGACCGATGGCACGCTATTTCCCATCCCGGTAACTCTGCCGGTGAACGAGTCGGAGTTACCCACCTGGGGCGAAGCCATCACCCTCTGCGACGCCCGCAATAACACCCTGGCTGTGATGCAGATCGAAGAGGTCTATCACTGGGATCCCTTGCGCGAAGCCCGTTTGGTGCTTGGAACAACCGACCCCCGCCATCCTCTTGTCTCCGAGATGGTCAGTTGGGGCAAGGTGTATGTCTCTGGCGAGTTAAGGGTGATCGATCTACCCAAATATTATGACTTCGTAGAATTGCGTCGCACCCCCGCTCAAGTACGTCAATTGCTGGAGGAGATGGGTTATTCCAATGTTGTGGCATTCCAGACCCGCAACCCGATGCACCGCATCCATGAGGAGCTAACCAAGCGCGCTGCAGAAGAGGTAAACGGCAGTTTATTGATCCATCCCGTGGTCGGTTTGACCAAACCCGGCGATGTTGACCACTACACCCGTGTGCGCGTCTATCGTGCCCTAGTTGAAAACTACTACGACCCCAAGCGCACCGTGCTAAGTTTGTTACCCCTTGCCATGCGGATGGCGGGACCGAAGGAAGCTCTCTGGCATGCCATCATTCGACGAAACTACGGCGCAAACCATTTCATCATCGGACGAGATCACGCCGGGCCCGGCAACGACAGCCACGGACGGCCGTTCTACGGACCCTACGAAGCCCAAGCGATGCTGGAGCAATATTCCGAAGAGCTTGGCGTCAAACCGGTCCAATTCAAGGAATTGATCTACCTGCCCGATCAAGATCGCTATGAGGAAGTTAGCAAAATTCCCGAAAATGCGCGCACCCTCTCCATCTCAGGCACGCAGGTGCGTGAAGAATATTTGGCAAAGGGCAGAGAATTGCCCGAATGGTTTACTCGCAAAGAGACCGCTGAAATCCTGCAACAGATGTATCCTCCCCGCCATCGCCAAGGAGTCTGTATCTGGTTCACCGGCTTGAGCGGCGCAGGAAAATCTACCACGGCCGAAATTCTCACCTCTTTGTTAATGGAGCGCGGGCGTCAGGTAACCTTACTAGATGGCGATGTTGTCCGCACCCATCTTTCCAAGGGGTTGGGCTTCTCTCGCGAAGACCGCGACACGAACATTTTGCGCATTGGTTTTGTAGCGGGTGAGATCGCTCGACACGGTGGCACGGTTATCTGCGCTGCCATCAGCCCCTACCGTGCTACTCGCGAAGAAGTGCGTAAGATGGTGGGAGATGAGCGTTTTATCGAGGTGTTTGTGGATACGCCGATTGAAGTCTGTGAAGCGCGCGACGTCAAGGGGTTATATGCCCGTGCCCGCCGTGGTCAGATTACTGGCTTTACTGGCGTAGATGATCCCTACGAGCCACCGATCGACCCAGAGATCACCCTCGATACCGTTGCACACAGCGCAGAGGAAAACGCCCGCTCGATCATTCAATTTCTAGAAGAGCGTGGCTTCTTGTTGCCTGACGGGAACAACCGCAAGGCGGCTGTGGAAGTAAAAACGATCTCTGATGACGGTCGAGAGCCAACCCAACAGAGCTAACAACTCGTTTGTCCGTATCTTGCTCACCGTCTTACCCAAAACCATAGCGTCGAGTGAAAACTGAGAGGATAGCCTCCAAGAGTTATAACGAAAATGTGAACGAAAAACATCGCTTCCCCACCCCCTTTGACCGCCTGATAGTCAAAGGGCGATTAAGAGTGCTGGTTTTGTCGTTTGCGTTGCAGAAAAAGTGACTCAAGAATAATCTCCGAGCGCTCAGCGGATGAATGCGCAAGAAGGATTCCCATGGAAAAATACGCAGCCATTTTCGAACAATTTAAACTTGATAACCGCGTCGCGATCGTAACTGGCGGCGCGGGTTTGCTGGGCAAAGAGTTCTGTTTCACCCTCGCTGCCGCAGGAGCCAAGGTGGTGATAGCCGACCTGAACGAAAAAGGCGCTCATGCTGTCGCTGCTGAGCTAAAAACAGAGGGATTGGAAGCGTTACCCCTTCTGACGGATGTCACTTCGCCCGTCTCGGTGCGCCAGTTGGTCGAGCAAACGCTCACCGCTTTCGGGAGGTTAGATATCTTGGTCAACAGCGCCGCCCTTGACCCCAAGTTCGACCCCCAGCACAGCGGCGACTCCACCACCTTCGAAGATTATCCTCTCGAATACTGGAACCAAGCGCTGGCGGTCAATCTAACGGGAGTTTTCCTCTGCTGTCAGGCAGCGATACCCCCGATGGTCAAGCAGGGCAAAGGGGTGATTATCAACCTATCTTCGATCTATGGGATCACAGCTCCGGATCAGCGCCTCTACCGCCAGCAAGGCAAACCGCCACAGTACAAACCTGCCTACTATCCGGTGACCAAAGCCGGCATCTTAGGGCTAACCGCGTATCTCGCCGCGGCTTATGGCGAAAAGAATATCCGCGTAAACGCCTTGAGTCCTGGCGGTGTTTACAATCACCACGACGAGGAGTTTGTCCGCTCTTACTCCGCCCGCACCATGTTAAGGCGCATGGCAAACAAAGACGATCTGAACGGCGCCTTGCTCTTCTTAGCATCGGATGCCTCCGCTTATATGACGGGAGCCAATTTGATCGTCGATGGCGGCTGGAGCGCTTGGTAAGCACGATTCCCCCGTAGCCCCTTATGTCCTTCAATTGAGCAATGGGAGTTGAGATGGAACATCAAACCGAAGTTTTGGCGCTTATACCCGCCCGAGGCGGGTCGAAGAGTATCCCGCGCAAAAACATCCGCCCTTTCTACGGACATCCGCTGATCGCTTACAGCATTGCTGCCGGCCTAGCAGCCGAAACGGTGACGCGCGTGATCGTCTCTACAGACGATGAAGAAATTGCGGCGATTGCCCGTCAATATGGCGCAGAAGTGCCCTTTTTACGACCTGCTGAGTTCGCCCAAGATGACACACCCGACCTGCCAGTTTTCCAGCACGCTCTGCAATGGCTCGCCGAAAACGAACGCTATCACCCCCAAATTGTGGTGCAACTGCGCCCCACTTCGCCGCTGCGCCGGGTTGAGCATATCGATCACGCCGTGTATAAATTGTTACTTCAGCCACAGGCAGATTCGGTGCGAACAGTGATCGAACCCTTCCAAAATCCCTATAAGATGTGGACAATCGACGCTTCAGGATTTCTACGCCCTCTCTTGCAGAGCGGCTTGCCCGAAGCCTATAACCTGCCCCGCCAAGCCCTGCCCCAAGTGTACTGGCAGACTGGCTATGTAGACGTAATGTGGAGCGATACAATTCTAGAAAAACATTCAATGAGCGGGGAGCATATCTTGCCCTTAATCATGCCCTCTTCTGAGTGGATCGATATAGACTCAGAAGATGACTGGCAACGTGCCGAACGTTTGTTGGCGAATGGTGAAATCTCGTGGGACGAGCTGGGTTTTGCCCCCGATCGATATCTTCACTTGAATTGGTGATTGCCCTCGAACAATAGGGCTGGAAATCTGGTTCGGATTGTCGTTCATGAGGAAATCCACGCTCGATCCAGTTAATCGTCGGGAGTTTCTCATCATCCGTGTTCTCGCTGAAACGAAAGGTGAGAATCACCTCCTTCCGTAGAGGCGAACTGGCGATGATACTCTCTCTGGGCGCATCATTCAGTTTCTCATTGCACTATTCACCCAACTTGCCCTCGTTAAGAAAGTTAAGGGCACTTTTTTCAGTTTAAGAAACCCTAACCCCGTTTCGCAAAATGATCAGTACAATTTAGAAAGAGTAAACCAATAGGAGAAACCTATGCCCGTGATAAAGATTGGTGATCGGTTGGTCGGAGACGGTCAGCCCACCTATATCATCGCCGAAATTGGCGTCAACCATAACGGCATCCTCGCTCTAGCTCTTAAGTTGATCGACATCGCCGCCGAGGCAGGAGCTGATGCGGTCAAATTCCAAAAGCGCAATCTCGAAAAACTGTACGCTAAAAAGTATCTTGAAAATGCCAATGCGGGTGAGAAAACCCTGCGCTACCTACTGCCCATCTTGCAACAAGTCGAATTGCCAGAGCACGACTTTTACACCATTGTCGAACACTGCCAAAAGCGCAATATCACCTTCCTCTGCTCAGCGTTCGATCCCGAAAGCGCAGACTTTTTGGAGACATTGGGCGTGCCGGCTTATAAGGTAGCTTCGGCAGATCTGACCAATCTCCCTCTGTTAGACCACCTTGCCGCAAAAGGCAAGCCCTTGATCCTCTCCACCGGGATGTCGCGCATGGAAGAAGTCGAGTTTACCGTAAACTTCCTCAAACAGCGCAATGTGGAATTTGCTTTGCTCCACTGCAACAGCACGTATCCGGCAGCCTTCGAGGATATCAACCTGCTCTTCATGAATCAATTGCGGCGCTTTGGTGTGCCGGTAGGCTATTCCGGGCATGAACGCGGGATTGCTGTCTCGACAGTGGCTTCAGCGCTCGGCGCCACGATTATCGAACGCCATTTGACCCTCGATCGTACGATGGAAGGTCCTGACCACGCTGCCAGTCTTGAGCCGCAAGGATTTAAGAAGATGGTGCGCGATATCCGTCAGGTGGCGCTTGCCCTCGGCACTGGAGAAGAGAAATTCTTCTCGCGAGGTGAAATCCTGAACCGCGAAGTCTTGGGCAAGAGCTTGGTCGCTGCCAAACGGATCGAAATTGGTGAGACCATCACGCGTGACAATATTACCGTCAAAGGGCCGGCGCTCGGTTTATCCCCCCAACATTACGAACAACTCCTCGGCCGGGTGGCAGAGCGAGTGATCGAGGAGGATGAACCTTTCTTAGAACGCGATCTAGGGATCAAGATCGAATTGGATGCCACCCATACGCTGCCCATGGACTACGGCTTCACCGTTCGCTTTCGCGACTCGCACGAGTTGTTGGCATACCAACCGCGCATGTTGGAATATCACTTCACCGATCAGGACTTGGAAGAACATTATCCCGGCGGGGATTATGACCTAAAGTTGGTTGTGCATGCCCCCGAATTCTGGGATCGCACCCTCGTTGATTTATGCGCTAGGGATGAGTGGCAACGCAAGGGTTCGGTCGAATTAGTCCAAAAAACTATCCGCTTGACACGGGAAATGGCGCCTCATTTCCAGGGCACACCGAAAGTCGTCGTCCACCCCGGTGCCATGAGCCTTGATCATCCCATCCGAGATAAGCAGGCGCTCTATGACAACCTGCGCCGCTCTCTAGACGAAATCGATGCCGAGGGGGTAGAGTTACTCCTTGAAAATTTACCTCCCCACCCGTGGTATTTTGGCGGACAATGGCTGACCAACGCCTTCATGGACGCCTTTGAAATTCGCGATTTCATCGCCCCGTTGGGATTGAAGATGTGCTTCGACACCTCCCATTCCAAACTGTACTGTAATTGGGCACACGTAGATTTCTTCGAACAAGTGCGGGTTCTGCTGCCGTATATTGGGCATTTGCACCTGTCGGATGCCTCAGGGTTGGATGGCGAGGGCTTACAGATTGGCGAAGGCACCATCGATTGGGTACATTTCTTTCAAGTCATCGGCGATTACCACGGCACCATGATCCCGGAGATCTGGCGCGGTCACCAGCGCCAAGGGGAAGGCTTTCTGATCGCTATTCAACGCCTCTCCGAGGCATATTTCAAAGCCCGCCAATTGGTTGGCGAGAAAGCCTAACGTGATATGGGAAAAACGGTGCTGACGGTGATTTTTGGCGGATGGGACAATCGCCACCTCTTTTTGCGACACCATCCCGTAAAACAGCAATTCCCCTCCTTATCTTTATCCTCGGCTGGAGTTGTATCGGACTATCCCTCGCCTATTGGGGCTGGACACCTACTTGGAAGTCCTTTTACGTCCCTCCAATGTCGCCTGTCTTTGCAGATACGAGAACTGTCCAGGGTGCGTTGGTTAGCATCGAACAGGGCTACAACCCCCAAATCGAAAATCCCGGCGACCCTTGGCAACGGCCGATGAATTATCCCCTGATTTGGGTCAACATTGCGAGGTTCTTTCAACTAGAGAATGAAACAAACTTTTTGTTATTCGTAGTTTCGTACGTTATTGCATACGTAGTCGGCTGTCTAATCCTACTTTGGATGTTTCCCTCGTTCTATATGTTGTTGGCTATGTTTTCAGGCGCATTGTTGCTTTCTGTAGAACGAGGGAATAATGACCTCTTGGTATTCGTCCTGATGCTTGCTGGGGTCCTCATATCCAGAGTCCCTCACAGATTATACGCTAGAGTACCGCTGTTTTTATCGGCAGCCGCTCTCAAGATATATCCTGCCTATGCATTTCTCAGTTTAATCAAAAAAAACAGCGCTATTCGTTGTCTCAATGCTGATGACTACTGCCTATATAGCATGGAAAGGGATCATATAACGATTATTCAACAGGGGAACACGGCTAGGGGAGCGGTTTCATACGGATTGGCAAATGCTTACCAAGGAATATCTAAAAGTGCCCCTGCCAGCGGCCTGGACTTCGTCTTCATGGTTCTAGCAGTTCTCGCATCGGTAGGTCTCCTAATATTCTTGCTGAGGAATTTACGGTTGTCTGAAACAGAGCAGTTTTCTTATCAAGGTGAGTTGATGCTGACTGGAGCAAGTATCTATGCATTCACTTACATGACCGCCCTTAATTATGGTGCAATTCATCGCGACCGTATGGATGCAATTCATCGCGACCGTATGGATGCAATTCATCGCGACCGTATGGATGCAATTCAT
>CAKZNJ010000370.1 GCA_937129505.1 uncultured Anaerolineae bacterium
GGATAGATATGGGCTTCGAGGACGGTTACTCGGTAGCCAGCTTTGAGCAGCAAAGCAGCCGTCGTTAAACCACCAATGCCGGCGCCGATGACTAATACGTGAGGAGGCTGTTGAGTTTTCATGGCTAGGGTTGCCTTTGCCGTGATGTTCGCCCTGCCCACTTTCGGGTGACCCACTGACGATAGAGAAATAAAACGCCTAAGGCAAGACTAGAATAGAGCAAACGTGCCAGCAATCCTTTCAAACCGCTTGGGTACTCATATTCAATTGTCTCGGTGATTTGCGTTGTCTCAGCGTCTACAGCTTCAAAAGAGTGGCGGTGCTTCCAGAAACGCAATGGACCCATCACTTGGGTGTCGGTAAAGCCCCGCAAGGGGTCGACCTCGGTGTGTAGGGCACGCCAACGAACTGGGAAAGGTCCAAACCAAAGGGTGAACTCGGCAATCGAATTTTCAGCCAATGGCTCTAAACGGTGAAATTGAACCCAAATAGGTGGCGGGGTCAAGCGCCGCAGAGCAAGCGTGCTGCGGTGAAATTCAGCGATGTCCTCAATAGGTGCACGGACGAGAAAACGATGCGTGAAACGGTTCATCCCTTTACTGATCCTGCTTTATTTTTACATTTTATGTCTTTTATATCTAATATTTTTATCAATGCCCAAGTATAGTCGCAATTGTTAGAAATACCAGCAGAGAAATGCTAAAGTTTTATCAGAATCTGCCGATAACGAAGCAGAGGCAATGTCGGTGATGAGCGATTTTCCGTCATTGGGGATCAATTCAACAACGATCACCCTAAATGGGCTACAGGAAGCGCGCGCAGAATGGCAAAAATGGCTACGGGATGGGGAAGGAAAGGCTCAAGGCGCAGTCCCTGCCACCCCTGCGCTCTCTGCTGACGCGGCTCAACGGGTCGCTGGGGCTCAAAACCGAGAAGGGGAAGACAAAGCGCAGGGAGAAACCGCATTCGGCCAGAAGGAGTTAAGTGAGCAGGACAAACGAGCCTTGGAAAAGCTCAAAGAGACCGACCGAAAAGTGCGCGCTCACGAAGAAGCCCATATTCGGGCGGGGGGAAACCTGATTCGCAGTCGAGCCCAGTATGCTTACGAAATGGGCCCGGATAAAAAACTCTATGCCGTGGCGGGAGAAGTCACAATCGACACAAGCCCCGTGGAAGGCGATCCAGCAGCGACGATCCGAAAAGCTGCCCGCATTAAAGCCGCCGCACTCGCTCCGCCTGATCCTTCCCCACAGGATCGCGCGGTAGCGGCTGAGGCGGATGTCATGGCGATGCGCGCCCGCTTGGAACTTGCCCGCCAGATGAGCAATGAAAAACAAACCGTGGGGACGAAAG
>CAKZNJ010000371.1 GCA_937129505.1 uncultured Anaerolineae bacterium
TAAAAACTTTATCTCGGTGAATTAACGGTGTTCCCGTAATCAGACCACCCGTTTGAAATTTCCAAATCAAAGAGCCATGTTGACCGTCTAGGCAGTAGAGATGTTTATCCACTGAACCAACATAGATTCTTCTTTCTGAAGCAACCGCTGATCCGGTTACCTGATGTTCCGTAACAAAGCGCCACTGCTCTTTTCCGTTGCGAATATCGATGCAATAAATATTCCCGTCCGTGCAGCCGATATAGAGATTTTCATCGCTGATACAAGGAGTTGAGATAGTGGGTTTGCCAAGCCGAAAACGCCAAACCTGCCAACCTGTTTTTGCATCAAGAGCGTATACCATCCCGTCTAAAGAACCAAAATAAACCGTACTATTAACTACGATGGCTGACCCGGTGATAGACCGTTTTGCTCGAAAGCGCCATCGAATGGCGCCGCGGAAGTCAATGCACAGGAAGTCGCCGTATTCGTTTCCAAAATAAAGATTATCCTCATAGATAAAAGGAGTACAGCGAATGGGGGCACCGCTGTCGAATTTCCAAACTGCATTCCCTGAAATTAAATTAATGGCATGGAGTCGAGCGTCATCTGAACCAATGAAAATATGCCCCCCTGACGAATTTGGAGATGAATAGATTGCCCCTTCGGTATAATAGGACCACAAGATTTTGCCAGACATTTGATTGATCACATGGAGGCGGCGATCGGCAGAGCCGAAAATGACATTTCCATCTTCGATGATCGGGCGGCTGACTATTGGGCCATCTGTTTGGTAGCGCCAAATCATCTCGCCGCTGTTCGCATGTAAGGCGTACAAGCAGTGGTCATACGATCCAAAAAACAACCAGCCATCTTTGAAGGCCGGAGCGCCACGAATTTCATCTTGGCAGGAGAAGGTCCACGAGGGTTGGATTTTTTGCAAGACAGCCGCGGCGGATTGGTGTGGTGAGTAGGCAGGTGCTCTTTTGCTTAAGATAGCTTCCAATGCCATCTTCATGTCTTTGGCGGATTGGAAGCGATCTTGAGGGTCGTACTGGAGAGCCTTGTAGATGACGGCTTCTAACTCTGGCGGAACTTCAGGATTGATTTGCCGAATCGGCCTTTCGCCGAACGAGAAGGGAGCTTCTAGACGGGGGTCTCGTTTGGTCAAGAAATGATGCAGCGTTGCTCCAAGCGAATAGATGTCGGCTAGATGTGAAGCTTGCCCGCGATATTGTTCGGGTGGTGAATAGCCTTCTGTTCCGACCATTGTGCCTTTTTGCTCGCCTCGAAATGGTTTGGCGATTCCAAAATCGATGAGCATTACTTTGCCGTATTGATTGATCATCACATTGGAAGGCTTCATATCCCGGAATATAATCGGTTCGGGATGGTGATTATGTAGGTAGCTGAGAACATCGCAGATCTCAATTGCCCATTGGATTACCTGAGGAATGGGCACATTTTCTTCAATCAGAGCTTCCAAGGTTTTACCGTTGATCAGTTCAAGCACAAGGTAAGAACGATCGTGAGAGGTGAAATAGTCGAAAATTCGAGGGATTGAGGGATGGTCTAGAGTTGCCAGCAGATTGGCTTCGCGCTCGAAGTTGCGGATAATCGAAGCGCGCACAACAGGATCGCGCGTTTGAATGATCATTTCTTTGACTGCTACCAGTTTAACAACATTAGGGAAATGAAGGTCGCGAGCTTTATAGACTGCTCCCATTCCTCCTACGCCTAATATGCCCTCAATGTAATAACGATTTGCCAGCGTAGAACCGATTTTTAGTTGATCGGTGGCGATCGGGATTGATTTATCGGTTATCGGTTTGCCTGTTACCGGATCGAATGGGTTTTCACTCATCTTTTACGGGGTCTATGCCTGTGGTGTTAGTTGCCTTCCAAAGGTTAAGTTGCTATACTTTTTTCCTCCCCCTAAGTATAATTCGATTCTGAAAATGAACACAGACGAAATGAATTATCAATCTCCTTTTTCATGGAGATATGGCTCGGTTGAAATGAGGGGGATCTGGAGCGAGCGGCAGAAACATCTCCTTTGGCGGAAGCTTTGGCTGGCACTAGCAGAAACCCAGGCAGAATTTGGCATTGTATCAAGTGAACAGATTGAAGATCTGAGAACCAACTTGAACCAGATTGATCTGCGACGCATATCGGTCATTGAAGAGGAAGTCCAGCATGACCTGATGGCGGCAATCAAAGCTTATGCAGAGCTTTCTCCTGTTGGGGGAGGTATCCTCCATTTTGGCGCAACATCGATGGACATCAAGGACAATGCGGATGCTTTACGAGTTTATGACTCTCTCGTGGTAATTGGAAAAAAACTGGAATCACTCCTGCTAGGATTTTGTGATCAAATAGAGAAAACCGCCTATCTTCCAATCATGGCTTTTACCCACCTACAACCCGCAGAACCTACTACACTAGGCTATCGTTTTGCTCAATACGCCCAAGATTTATGGATGGATTGGAATGACCTGCTGAAGCGGCTGGAAGAATTTGGTATTAAGGGATTTCGGGGGGCGGTAGGAACCAGTGCATCCTACCGTGAGCTGTTGGGAGAGCAAGGCTTGGAGCAGTTTCAGCGGCGACTAGCAGAACGAATTGGTTTGCCCGTTTTTGAGGTGACGACGCAAGTTTATCCCCGCAAGCAAGATTTTCGCATAGCCAACCTATTGGCTGGCATTGGGGCGTCCCTTCACCGCTTTGCTCTCGATCTACGGTTTTTACAGTCGGCTGTGGTTGAGGAATGGGCAGAGCCGTTTGGCGAGAAACAGGTTGGTTCTTCTGCCATGCCATTCAAGCGCAATCCAATCCAAGCGGAAAAAATCAACGCTTTGGCTCGGCAACTGGCTCAGTTGCCCCGATTGGGGTGGGATCACGCTGCCCATTCCATGCTAGAGAACACCTTGGATGATTCCGCTAGCCGACGCACTCTGTTGCCAGAAATGTTCTTGATTACTGATGAATTGCTTCGAACGGGGTTGCGGCTGGTGCTTAGCTTAAATATCCGAGAGGAAGCTATCCGGCACAACTTCGAGCGTTTTGCTCCCTTTGCTGCCACCGAAAGGGTTTTGGTAGCGGCGACTCAAGCTGGGGCGAGCCGGCAAGAAATTCATGAATTGCTACGGCGCTTGTCGATGGAGGCATGGGATGAGATGCGCTTGCAAGGAACGAATCCTCTGGCTGAAAAAATCAGAGGTGATGCAATTTTACGGAAGTACCTAACTGAAGAACGCTTAGGGGAGTTGATGTCGGTAGATCATTACATCGGTGATGCGCCGCAACGTAGCCTTCGACTTGCTTCTAGAATTCGATCCGAACTAGAAGAAAAAGGGGTGGACATCAAAGCAAAGAACCATCTTTGATGTCCGCCCGACGGGATAGATTATTCTCGCCAGTCTTTTTCGGGGCGAGGCTTGTTATCGAGAATTCCATCGATTCTTTCCATGACTTCGTCACTTAGTTTCGGAACAACTTGAAGAGCCTGCATGTTTTCCTGCACTTGTTCTGGCTTTGAGGCGCCTGTGATAACGGTGCTAACATTCGGATTTTTGAGACACCAAGCAATCGCTAATTGAGCTAGGGTACAGCCGAGCTCTTGGGCAATGGTGGCGAGGCGTTTGACTGCCTCTACTTTCCTCTCAAAAGCTTCACCTTGAAAACGTTGCCGTAACCATTCGTAACCGGGCAAAGAGAGACGGCTTCCTTCCGGAATCCCTTCATTATACTTGCCGGTCAACAAGCCGCTTGCCAATGGACTCCAGATCGTCGTGCCTAAGCCGATGGTGCGGTAAAGGTGCGCGTACTCGGCTTCTACCCGCTGGCGGGCAAACATGTTGTACTCAGGTTGCTCCATAACTGGAGGAATGAGATGTTCTCGGCGGGCAATTCCATAAGCTTCCATGATCTGCGTTGCGCTCCACTCGCTGGTGCCCCAATAAAACGCTTTTCCTTGTTGGATAAGCAGATTCATCGCCCAAACCGTTTCTTCGATCGGGGTGTATAGGTCTGGACGATGGCAGAAAACCAAGTCCACGTAATCCATTTGCAGTCTTTTCAAAGATGCGTTCATCCCTTCCATGATGTGCTTATGGGACAAACCGCGATCGTTTGGACCATCTCCGCCCCAGAAAATCTTGGTCGAGATGACCAAGTCAGACCGTTTCCAACCCGCTTTCTTAATGATGTTCCCCATCATAATCTCGGATTTTCCCTTGGCGTAGACTTCGGCGTTGTCGAAAAAGTTTACCCCTGCCTCATAAGCTACTTTCATACACTCATAAGCTACATCTTCGTTTACTTGATCGCCAAAGGTTACCCATGAGCCATAAGACAGGGCAGAAAGCTTTAAGCCAGTTTTACCGAGAAAGCGATACTCCATACGATACTCCTTTAAGTTGAAATTGACTTAGGATGTATTTTATCAAGTCCCTCTTTGAGAAATTGAGAAGAGGCTGCTGCCAAAATGGCATAGTCTTGTGACTGGTAGTCAATCTCTGTGCTCAAAGGGAAGGGGGGATCGCCACTTAGTGGGGCAATCACTCCTCCTGCCTGCGGGATCAGCAACCAGGCACCTGCAATATCCCAGATCTTCGCTTGAGCGTCGAATGCAATTCTCGCTGCTCCTCTTGCCACACTTGCCATCGAATACCCTGCACTACCTAAAATGCGGGTCTTGTAGCGAAGGTTGATTTCGTATTTTCGGTAGGCGCGCGAACAACAAGAGAAGAAAGAGATTCTTTGATC
>CAKZNJ010000372.1 GCA_937129505.1 uncultured Anaerolineae bacterium
TGATCCCCATAACACCGAGACTTTCCCACTTGCTGAGAATGTTGGGAACGTCTTCGATGTTGTTTACGATTAGAATGACTAAAAAGCACATAGTTATTCTCTCTCTATGATAAGCTTGCTCGACAAAGCTTCGCGATGCACAAGGTAACGTAACAAAGGTGGTGTGAGCAGCGTTGTTGCAATCACCACACCAACAATAGCAGAAAACGAGGCGGTGGTCAAGTAACCATCTGCAATACCAACACTGGCGACAATTAGCCCGACTTCACCGCGCGACATCATCCCCACCCCTAATTGTAAGGCTTCTAGAGAAGAGTAGCCGCTCAATAAGGCACCTAAACCGGCTCCAATTACTTTGCCAAAGACAGCAATGAGGAACAATACGAAGAACAGCCAAAAATTTGAGCCCAGTAACGTCTTGACATCCGCATTCAAGCCGACATCGACAAAAAAAATAGGGACGAAGATACCGTATGCAATGGTGGAAATACCCGTCACAATACGCTCCTTCAAAGTGGTTCGGGCAAACCACAAGCCGGCTAAGAAGGCACCGGTGATTGCAGCCATCTTGCCTAGCGTATCTGCTAGCCATCCGAAGAGTAGGATAGTGACGAACACAAAGGAGATCAATCCTTGGCTGATCTCTAACGAGAAAATTCGAAGGCTCAGCGGAGGGAGGAGATAATAACCAATCACCGAGGAGATAGCCAAAAACAATCCCATTCGTAATAGAGTGTTCACAATCATTCCCATGCTGGCGTTAGCGGTTGCGTTATCCACTGCTAACGCCGTAAAGATGGATAAGCCCAAGACGACAAGAATATCGTCAAAAACAGCTGCCCCCAGCAAGCCGAAGCCAATTTTAGAGCGCAGCCGGTTTAATTCCATTAAGGTTTGGGCGGAAATGCTGACACTTGTCGCGGCGAGAGTTAAGCCGAGGAACAGCGCATTCTTCAGAGCAAGAGCGAAGATGGCTCCGCCGCCCGCTCCCATTAAGAGGGGAAACAAGACGCCTAGTATACCGGCAAGGACCGCAACCTTGGTGGATTTGAGCAGCTCGGAAAGATGCAGCTCGAGTCCGGCTAAGAACATTAGCATCATCACCCCTAATTCAGCAAGCTCCTGAATGACCTCTTGCAAATGACGGTCGGTGAAGATAGAGAGGTGAAGGAAGTCGAGAATAGATGGGCCTAAAATAATTCCCACCAACAACTCCCCTAGAACGGCTGGTTGACCAAAGCGGAAACTGAGGTAACCACCCAACTTTGCCAATGTGATCATGATGGCAAGGGTGAGGGTGAGCTGCAGAAAGGGTGTCATAATGTAGAAAACTTTTATAGCTCTAAGATTATTGTGACCGGTCCATCGTTTTCAATCGTAACCACCATGTGAGCCCCAAACTGACCCGATTGTGTGGGTATTCCTAGGGTTTGTAAGTGATGAGCAAAGCGATCAACGAAAGGTTTAGCTTGCTCTGGAAGGGCGGCCTCGGTGAAGGACGGCCGTCGCCCTTTACGGGTGTCTGCATAGAGGGTGAATTGGGAGACGACCAAAGCTTCACCACCGATGTCCAATATGGAGCAATTCATTTTACCATGTTGGTCCTCAAAGATGCGCAAATGGGCGACCTTCTCTGCTAAAGCACGGACTTTATCTTCGTTATCCTGCAAACCCACTCCAACCAAAATGACCAAACCCTGTTGAATCTGGGCGATGAGCTGTCCTTCGACCGAGACGCTCCCTTTTCTCACGCGTTGAATAACGAGGCGCATAAAATCTTGTCCTAAAAGCAAGCAGGACTAAGGCAAACCAACCGCTTGACGAACCTCGACCATTGTTTGACGGGCGATCTTCGTCGCTCGCTCTTTGCCATCCCTTAACACCTCCCATACATAATTGGGGTCGCGGGCATATTCAGCGCGTTTTTGGCGGAATGGTTCGAGGTGATGGTTAAGATTATCCGCCATTCGTTGTTTGCACTCTACACAACCAATTCCTGCCCGACGGCATTCGACATTGATCTCGTCCACCATCTCTGCCGGTGAGAACACCGTGTGAAAGGTGAATACATTGCATACCTCGGGACGGCCGGGATCGGTTCGTCGCTGGCGTTGAGGATCGGTAACCATCTGCATCACTCTTTGGCGCGTTTCTTCAGGGGTCGCTGCCAGTTCAATATGGTTGTTCAAGCTCTTGCTCATCTTTTGGACGCCATCGATACCGATCACCTTGGGGAGTTCGGTGCTTTTCATCTCTGGCTCGATTAGGACGTTGGTCTGAAAACGATAATTGAATGACCGAACAACTTCGCGAGCAAATTCGAGGTGCGGGGCTTGATCAATGCCAACTGGGACCACATTTGCCTTATAGAGGGTGATATCGGCAGTCATCAAAACCGGATAGCCAACTAAACCATAATTGACATTGTGGGGTTGTTGGCGAGCTTTCTCTTTGAAGGTCGGTAAATCGGTTAGCTTTCCCAGCGGTGTCACCATGGAGAGAATCGTGTGTAGTTCCGTCACTTCAGGGACATGGGATTGGATAAAGATGATGGTTTCTTCCGGGCGAATGCCGGCGGCGAGGAAATCTAACGCCATTTCGTAGCTGTTTTGGCGCAAGTTTTCGGTTGTTTCGAGGGTCGTTAAGGCGTGCAGGTCCACAATACAATAGATGCAGTCATAGTCATCTTGCAAGGCGACGTAATTCTTGATGGCGCCTAGGTAATTGCCCAAATGTTGTCGCCCTGTGGGTCGTGCTCCAGAGAAGACGCGACCTTTTTTATCGGTCATTTTGCCTCCTTTTGATGTCTTCGAATTAGTTGCACAAGCTCTCCCTGATTAACATGCCGGCCTGTCTGAAGTTTGGAATAGATTAATTTACCGTTGACTGAAACTTCAAATCGGCCGCCATCGGAGGGAACCAGTGAGATCGTTTCAACGTCGGCTTCAAACTCACGTAAGATTTCTGCCATTGCACCAATGGCTCGATCGGTGTAGTGTCAAACAGCGCAGTACACAATTTGAATGTTCATCATCGATCAACCTCCTCATCAGCTTCAATCTTTAACCAAAAACCCGCCGGTGATCCGACGGGATAGTGAGCCAGCCTCACGGGTGGGGCATACCGTAGCGACCAAGGCTTTCGGACTGCCCAAGTCAAGATAACGGTGACTTTACCGGCAGCAGCTACTGGGGATTTTAACACTGTTCGCTGCGCAACTCCGAGATCCATTCCCCACAGCCGAATGGGCGATCGTCTCAGCCCTGATCGCTCTCTGTGCCATCAACGCTGTGGGTACTCTTTCTCTTCTTCGTTCTTAATGACTTTATGGTTCGCAGATAAGTATACCATAATGCAACGGATCAGAGATTGTAGGGATATTAAAGCTGACGGAGCGACGCCCTGTCTTGCCGCTCCATCAGTCTAGATCGCTCCCCTATCAGCACCCCAATGCGATCCACGAAGAAGCTAAGTGGAATTCGAGATA
>CAKZNJ010000373.1 GCA_937129505.1 uncultured Anaerolineae bacterium
GAAAAGCAGTTGGAGATTTGCGAGGTTCGTAACCCGGACTTGATCGAAACCGAAAAGGGGCACACCGTGCGCTGTTGGTTGTACCAATCTCACTAAATTTTGTTTGACAATCTATGGGCAGGGGGCTAAAATGGAGAAGATAAGGAAACGGTTAGAAATGAGCGCATGGCCTGGAAAAACAGTCATTGGCTTGACCGGAAATATTGCTACGGGCAAAAGCGTAGTGCGCAAAATGTTGGAGCATTTAGGTGCGTATGGCATCGATGCCGATGCGCTTAGCCATCGGGCAATTGCTGTTGGCGCACCAGGCTATCAAAAGGTTCTAGACACCTTCGGAAAATGGGTTCTCTCACCAGATGGCCAAATTGATCGCAGTAAACTGGCAAAAATTGTCTTTTCCGACCCGACTGCTTTGAAACAACTTGAAGACATCATTCACCCCTTGGTGCGTCAGGCTGAAGACCTTCTCATTCGGCGGACGAACAAGTCGGTTGTCGTTGTTGAAGCGATCAAATTGATCGAATCGGGTTTTGATCGCCTTTGTGATCAACTTTGGGTGACCTATGCTCCTGAGGATGTTCAATTACGAAGGTTAATGACAAAACGAGGGCTAAATCGGGATGCCGCTTTACAACGCATCCTTGCTCAACCACCTCAAGAGGAGAAAATCAAACGCGCCAATGTGGTTATTCGAAATGATCGATCTTTTGAGGACACCTGGCAGCAGGTCCTCAGTGCTTGGAAAGCACTCTTCCCAGAAAAAGAGGTGGAAGGTGAGAAGGATGTTCGCGCAGGAATGAGCGTTGAAAGGGCTAAACCGAGCCAAGCAAAAGAGATCTCAGAGTTAATGCGGATCGTTTCCAAAGGACAGAAGGCGCTTTCACCAGAACAAGTAATGGAGGCTTTTGGTGAGAAAGCCTATCTGCTCCTGCGCAGGGATGGGTTGGCGGAAGGAATGTTGGGTTGGAGTGTTGAGAATTTAGTCGCTCGCGTGGATGATTTTTATCTTTCGGACCAAATCCCTGTTGAAGAAGCGGTGACATTGTTAATTCACGAAGTAGAGAACGCCTCCAAAGAATTACAATGTGAAGCGGCTCTCTTATTTCTGACAGATCCTTGGGCAGCGTTTCGGGAAATTTGGCAAAAATTAGGGTATCGAGAGACGACGGTGCAGAATATCGGAGTACGTGCTTGGCAGGAAGCGGCACTAGAATCCAATCAGGCAGGCGGAGTTCTGTGGCTCAAACGCCTGCGAGAAGACCTTGTTTTAAAACCGGTGTAGCAGTTTGTGACAGATCTACTCGGAAACTTTATCGATAATATTCTTTTCGTCCTCCAGCGCATCACATGGTTGAGCGTGATCGACCTGCTGTTGGTGACGGCGATCTTTTTTGCGGTATTAAAGTTTCTTCAAGATACCCAAGGAATTATCCTGATTCGAGGCGCTATTTTGTTGATTGTCATCGTCGCATTAATGAGCAGTTTGGAGGTTCTACCCGCCTTTTCGTGGATGGTGCGAAATACATTGCCGGCGTTGTTAATTGCTATCCCGGTTATCTTTGCACCAGAGATCCGACGCACCCTAGAAAGATTGGGAAGAGCTAGCAGCTTAGTATCCACGGGTCAGACGGTATCGGGTGTCCCCCATGTGATCAAATCTGTGGTCAAGGCTTGCACTCGCTTATCCGAGCGAAAACACGGGGCGTTGATTGTCTTTCAGCGTCTAGACCGGCTGGATGAATATGTGGGAAGTGGAGTAAAGCTAAATGCCAGGGTGAGCCCAGAGGTGCTTTTACAGATTTTCTATCCTAATACGCCCTTACACGATGGAGCTGTCATTATTAGTAATGAGACCATCTTAGCTGCAGCTTGTGTATTACCCCTATCTTCGAGTGGGGTGTTAACCGAGTCGCCAGAAAGACAGATGGGATTGCGTCATCGGGCAGGGTTGGGGATTAGTGAAGTATCCGATGCGATCGCAGTTGTGGTCTCTGAGGAGACGGGCTCGATCTCAATTGTGGACAATGGGCGCATGATTCGCCGGATTGATCCCAACCGACTCGAGTTAATCCTAAAGGCTCTCCTTCAGATTCCTTCTGCGGAGAAGGGAGTGAGTGGTATTCTCAAAAAAGTTCTTGGGGTGTTGCGGTCGAGAGGAGAGACGAATCTGTGAGTGGTGGGTTTGTTCGCTGGTTGCGTGAATCCTTTAGTTCCTTGAGTTTGGCTTTTTTTCTCTCGGTGATTGTATGGGTTTCTGCTGTACTGTCCAGCGATCCGACAGTGACGCGATCCATCCCCCAGCCCGTGCCATTGGAAATTGAAGGATTGAGCACTGAGTTAACCATCTTGGATTCCTTGCCTGAGACGGTCAACGTAACCTTGCGAACTCCGCAATCGATTTGGGATCGCATCCTTATCCAACCAAATTTAGTCCATGCTTGGTTGGATCTCTCGGATATAAGTGAAGGAGAGTATGAACTGCCAGTAAAGGTGCGCGTGGGAGTAACCCCTTACCATGTCGTGCGGGTAGTCCCAGATGAAGTTGTTGTTCGATTAGAAAAAGTGGAGATAAAGACTCTTGAAGTTACGATGGCTATTTTGGGTGAACCCGCCTTAGGATACCAAAAAGGGCCGCTCTATATCTCCCCTTCTCAAGTCCAAGTTAGTGGGGCTAAATCACTGGTTGAACGGGTGAAAAGCATCCAGGGCGAAATGGACATCAATGGAGCGGCCGAAAGTCAACGGCGGGCAATTAAAGTCAAAGCGGTAGATGAGAATGGAATGGATGTCGTGGGGGTCAGAGTAATCCCTGACACTGTCTCAGTCAATCAACTTATTACCCTTTTAGGTGGCTACCGGAATGTCGTCGTAAAAGTTGTAACCGAAGGAGAATTGGAAGAAGGATATTGGTTGACCAATATTTCGGTCTCTCCCCCCAACGTGATCGTTTTCTCGGCGGATCCCCAACTGGTAGATGCACTGCCTGGTTATGTAGAAACCGAAGCGGTGGATCTCAGTGGCTTGAGTGATGATGTCGATTTGCGGGTTGCACTCAAGCTGCCACCCGGTGTTGAATTAGCGGGTGAAGAAAGTGTGTTAGTACGGTTGAACATTGCAGCCTTGGAAGGTAGTTTGCCCATTACATTGCCCATCGATGTGGTGGGATTGTCACCCGACTTAGAGGCTTTGCTATCCCCTAGCCAGGTGGATGTATTAATTACAGGACCGGTACCTCTCTTGAAATCAATCAAAGCGAGTAATCTACGCGTTGTCGTTGACTTAACGGACATGAGCGTAGGCGAATATCAGGTCACCCCCGTTGTTGATTTATTGCCCAACTCGGTAAAAGTCGCCTCAATTTTGCCGATGAACATTTCTGTTGTGATTCGCTCTCTGGCAGCGGGTGAAGGGCAGTTCTCTCCCACTCCAGGGGGAACGGTTACGCCGTTGGTTACCCCTACTCAAAGACCACAAATGACTCCTACCCCAACAACCTCCCCGCAACCCTAGGAGCAAAGATGGCAAAGCCCCTTGTTGCGCTGGTCGGACGACCTAATGTCGGAAAAAGCACCTTATTCAATCGCCTAATCGAACAAAGATTAGCTGTCGTGGATAACGTACCGGGGACAACTCGCGATCGACTAATCGCAGAAGCAGAGTGGGCGGGAAGGGTGTTTGACGTTGTGGATACAGGGGGGATTGACCCACAGGGTGTGAGCGGTAGCCGCCGTGGAGAGCCGCTATCGATAGGCTCTGCTGAATTTGTCGAGCAAATCCGTCAGCAAGCTGAGATGGCAATCCAAGAAGCGGATGCTGTTCTCTTTTTGACCGATGCGGAGAGTGGAGTCACCCCTTCAGACCGCGAAGTAGCTCAAATTTTACGTCAGCTCCAGCGGGAAGAAAATGGTTGCCTGGTGCCGCCAGTGTTTCTAGTGGTCAACAAGGCTGATAGCCCCCAACGGCGTTTGGCAGCTGTTGAATTTTACGAACTCGGTTTAGGTGAACCTTATCCGATTTCCGCTTTACATGGAACGGGTACAGGTGATCTTTTGGACGCGTTGGTTGCTGCTTTGCCACAAGTTGGCGAAGAGGAAGAAGATGAATCGATCAAAATAGCTATTGTGGGTAAACCAAATGTGGGCAAATCTTCGCTGTTAAATCGACTGCTGGGACATGAACGGGTTATCGTCAGCCCGATTCCCGGGACGACCCGAGATGCAGTGGATACGCGCTTGACCTTTCAGGATATCCCGCTGACTTTGATTGACACAGCCGGCATTCGCCGCCGTGGTCGGATCGAGGTAGGCGTGGAAAAATATAGCGTTTTGCGCTCCCTCAAGGCGATTGAGCGCAGCGATGTGGCGTTATTGGTTCTCGATGCAACATCGGGAATTACTGCTCAAGATGCTCATATTGGCGGTTATATTTTAGAAGCGGGGAAAAGCGTCGTCATTGTGGTCAACAAATGGGACGCCATCGAAAAGGATAGCTATACGATGCAATCGTTTATCCAAGAGATTCGCCAAGAGCTGCAATTTTTGGATTATGCCCCAATTTTATTTGTATCTGCCAAGACAGGCTTGCGGGTGGAACAGATTTTACCAACTGCGATTCGCATTCAGGAAGAACGTTTGGTTCGCATTCCAACGTCAAAGTTGAATCAAATCCTGCAGGAGGCTATCGAACGTCATGCACCTCCCGCTCATGCAGGAAGGTCATTGAAAATCTTTTACGGAACCCAAGTCCGCAGCGATCCGCCAACTTTTCTGGTTTACGTTAATGATTACCGCCTAGCCCACTTTACTTATCTGCGTTATCTAGAAAATTGCCTGCGGGAAGAATATCCGTATGAAGGAACGCCGATCCGTATTGTCTTGAAAAATCGTCGCAGTTAAATGCCTTGTCGGTATTCAAGGGGGGACGTATAATTCAATCAAGAGAAAAAACGATGAGCGATATACAAGACATTTTAC
>CAKZNJ010000374.1 GCA_937129505.1 uncultured Anaerolineae bacterium
GGTCCAGAACAAAAAAGTGGGGATACGCATTTTCAAAGCGCCTGCAGCCATGCCGGCGATGTCAAAAAAGGGATTTGGAATGGCAGAAAGAAAAAAGACGGTCACTGGTCCATGCTTCTGCATCCATGCGGTTAGTCTTTGATAGACATCAAACCGTTCGACAACGACTTGTCCCCCAAAACCGGCTAAATAGCCGCTGAGTTCACCGGCTGTAGCGCCGAGGCTAGCGGCGATAGCGACCGCGAGAGGGTTTGATAAGACGCCTCCTAAAGTAAATATGATTGCTAAGCCGGGGGCAGGTAGCACGACCGTTGCATATGCCATGAAAGCGATCAGGAATACTCCCGGATAGCCCAACACGGCAAGCTTTTCGGCGTCTTGACGTATGCTGAAAATGTATAGACTCAGGCCTATCACAAAAAGTAGAGCCAAGATACGCCAGAGGTAAAAAGATTTGCGATTTTTTAAAGATAGCTTGGCGGAATCACTCATGACCAGCTTCTTGTAGCAAAGCACGGATGCGCGCAACGACCATATCAATTGCTACTGCATTCAAACCCCCTTCAGGTATGATGACATCTGCATAACGTTTGGACGGTTCGACAAACTCTAAGTGCATGGGTCTTACAGTGGATAGATATTGTTGGATAACCGATTCGGTTGAACGACCCCTCTCGAGAATATCCCTTTGCAAACGGCGGATGAAGCGAATGTCCGGATCGGTATCAACAAAGATCTTAACATCAAAGAGCTCGCGCAGTTCTGGTTCGGCAAAGATCAGGATTCCTTCGACAATAATCACAGCCTTAGGTTCAATGCGCTGGGTCTGATTAGTGCGGCAGTGGATGCGAAAGTCATAAATGGGCAATTCGATCGGTTGGCTTTTTTTGAGCTGGATAACATGTTGAATCAACAGAGGGGTGTCGAGGGAATTAGGGTGGTCAAAGTTTATTTGATGGCGTTGAGCTTCTGGCAAATTGCTGAGATCTTTATAATAGGCATCATGGGGCAGGTAAGCAATTTTCTCCGCACCAACATGTTGAATGATCATATTTGCGACAGTGGTTTTCCCTGAGCCAGATCCACCTGCAATCCCGATCACA